>JBDNAP010000482.1:0-2853 GCA_039768325.1 Thiogranum sp. | reverse complement strand
TGGCACCAGGGCAATGGCTGAACGTCGTCAGTATCCTTTTTTCACAGCTGACAGAATCCCCGGCTCTGATTCTGGTCCTGCTGGCCTTCGCGGCACTGTTGGCAAAATACAGGCACATGCGTGAAAAACTGCTGAAAACCGGGAAAATGGTTACCAAAGTCAGGACAGATAGATTCAGCTACACACTCCAGGCGCTCGCCCTGACAGTGTTACTGGCAGCACCCTTGCCGCTGCTGTTTGCCGTGACCGGCTGGCAACTGTCAGCCTCGCTGGAAGCCACTAATTTCTCCAGGGCTTTGTCACACGGGGTGATTCTGCTGGCACCGGCATTTTTTTTCCTCAAAGCGTTTCGCATTATGTGCCTGCCGGGCGGTCTGGCGGAAGCACATTTCCGCTGGCCCACCGAGAGCACCCGGGCCTTGCGCCAGCAACTTCGCATCCTGATGCTGACATTCCTCCCGGCCGGGCTGGTGGCTATTACCACGATCAGGGCCAGTTCAGCGGAATTTGGCGGCGGACTGGGACGTGTCGCCTTTATCGTGCTGGTGATCTCGCTGTCTTACTTTTTCTACCGTCTGTTCGGGCCCCAGCAGGCGACGCTGCGTGCATTTCTGCAACGCTATCCCTCCAGTGCGCTGGCCCGCTTTCGTATCCTGTGGTTAATACTGGCCCTGTTATTGCCGACGTTCCTGGTCGTTCTGGCAGTCTCCGGCTACCTCTATACGGCGGGCACCCTGACCGGCAGCCTGATTGATACGCTATGGCTGCTACTCGGTTTTATCGTCCTCCACCAGCTTGCGGTACGCGGGCTGAAGATGACGCGCCGCAAACTCGACCTGGAAGCGGCGTTGGATCGGCGCCGAGCTGCACTGGCTGCTGCAGACAGTGACAGCAAACAGGACGGCGCAATGGAAGTGGATCAAAACCAGGAGGAAGAATCCGAAATCGACCTGATCGCCCTCAATCAGGAAAGCCGCAAATTGTTGAATACGGCCATAGTTCTCAGTGCCGTCATCGGTCTGTGGGGTATCTGGTCAGACGTGCTGCCCGCCTTCGGCTTCCTGGACCAGGTCTCGCTCTGGCACCAGACTAACGTTATCGCGGGCGAACAGCAGCTGGTTCCGGTCACCCTGGCAGACCTGCTGCTGGCCCTGATCATCGGCGTTGTCACTGTCATCGCGACCAGGAGCGTCCCGGCTTTGCTGGAGATTGTTCTGATCAGGCGATCCTCCGTGACATCAGGGGGGCGCTATGCGGCGGTCAGCCTGTCACGCTATTCCATTGCGGCAATCGGCACCCTGCTGGCGCTCGGTATAATCGGTGCCAGCTGGTCGCAGATTCAGTGGCTCGCCGCTGCCTTGAGTGTCGGCATCGGCTTTGGCCTGCAGGAGATTGTCGCCAACTTCATCAGCGGCATTATCATTCTGTTCGAACGCCCCATCCGGGTCGGTGACGTCGTCACCGTCGGCCAGGTAGACGGTGTTGTAAGCCGTATTCAGATCCGCGCCACCACCATCAGAAACTGGGACAGGCAGGAGTTACTGGTACCCAACAAGGAATTCATCACCGGTCAGCTGCTCAACTGGTCACTGTCCGACGAAACCACCCGTATCAAGATCCCGGTTGGCCTGGCCTACGGCGGCGACGTACAACGAGCCATGTCCCTGATGGATGAGGCCGCCCGGGAAAACGAGAAAGTGATCGACGAGCCTCCACCCTCTATCGTTTTCGATTGCTTCGGTGATAACAGTCTTAACCTTACCCTGCGCTGTTTCGTAGGCACACAAGATGCACGCATGCCAACCATTACCGCACTGCACGAAGCCATCAATCGAAAGTTCAACGAAGCCGGTTTAGTGATCGCCTTCCCGCAGCGCGATGTGCACCTGGATACCAGCCAGCCACTGGATATACGCATTCGTCATGATGATGGCGACAAGTCCCCCGGCTAAACCTTGGAATCAGCTGCCTCTGTACAAGAGAATTTACCGCTAAGGACGCGAAGGAAAAAAGGCTGAAGAATCGGGATGCCGTCAAAGGAACTGGTGAGCAGTGCGCAACAGTTTCTGCCCGGGACCGAAATCGTGGAACTCGATTCCATTGAGAGAGATCAGGCACCGGTCTTCGACAGTGTCCCCGTGCGCCTGTTTTTAATGATCTCGATAGCCTCGTCGGCCGAACCGGCCGGGTGTATGAACTCGGCGTCTTGCGGGCTGATCACGCCTTCGGCGACCATCGTGTTGCGCATGAAATCACCGAGCTGTCCCCAGAATTCCCTGCCCCCCATGGAAACAATAGGGAAGCGGTCCAGTTTGTTAGTCTGCACCAGGGTAATCACTTCAAAGGCCTCGTCGAGCGTCCCGAATCCACCCGGCATGACGACAAAGGCCGACGAATACTTCACCAGCATCACTTTACGGATGAAAAAGTGCTCGAACTCGATAAATTTGTCGAGATAAGGATTGGGTTTTTGCTCGAACGGCAGTTCGATATTGCAGCCCACGCTCAATCCCCCCGCTTCTCTTGCCCCACGATTGGCAGCCTCCATGATGCCCGGCCCGCCGCCCGTCATGACTGCATAACCGGCACCGGCGAGTGCCTGGCCCACGTCACGCGCCAGCTGATAGTAACGGTGGTCTTCATCAAAGCGCGCCGAGCCAAACACCGTCACGCAGGGTCGATCGAAATCAAAGCTCTCGAAGCCACGCAGAAATTCCAGGAAGTAGGATACCGCGCTCTCGAGATCCGCCTCCCGATTACGGCGCCCTTTCAGGAACGCCTTTTCGGCACCTTCGACCTTACCCAGCAGCGAGTATTTGGCTTTGAGATCAGCTTTATTGGTTTCCATGCCGC
>JBDNAP010000481.1:0-9284 GCA_039768325.1 Thiogranum sp. | reverse complement strand
GTCATTGACCGCCTTGAACTTGTCGAGATCGGCGAACAGCATGGCAAATTTCCGATTACTTCTCTGTAAACGCTGAAACATGGTGTTGACGATATCCAGCAAGGCGCGCCGGTTCAGAAGACCGGTAAGTATGTCGAGGTTGCTGCGCAGTTCGAGTTCCCGCCGGTTGCGATCGATGCGCTCCATCAGAACGTAGGAATAGACCAGGATGATGGCACTGAACAGATTGAGGAAGATGAGCCCCGGGGACAGTGCTGCGCCGTCGATCAGATAACGGGCAGATAATACCAGTATGGTCGCGGCAAAACAGCCAAACAGCGATTCGGCAAACAGGCGCATGCCGTAGCGCATGCCATTGCCCAACACCACCATAATGAACACCAGCAGGGAAGGTGGAATGGGGTAGGGGTCATTCAGCACGCAAGCAGAGGTAACGATGATATCCACCCACATGGCCAGGTGATAGCGCATGGTGTGGAAGTTCTGCTGACGGGCGTGTAAAAACAGCAGGGTATTGCTCAGCAGGTACAGGCCAAGCACCGTATTCAGCTGCAGCAAGGACCAGTGGGCCGGGGCAATACCTTCGACAGCATTGAAAAACAGAAAACCCAGCAAAAGAAAGATGTAACGGGTGAAAAACTGAATCTTTTGTTCCTGCCAGGGCGGATAGCGATAACCCGAGACAAAATCATTGGGGGTGGCGCTGTGCCCCGGGTAGGTACGGCGATCTCCCAGGACTCTGCGATCTGATGAACGACGCTGCTGATTCATGTGGAAATCAATTTCCAGACCATTGTTTCTTACAAAGAAATAACTCCATCATGGATGCTCTGGCCGGGCCGGTACACCATGTAATGTATTATAAAGGTTTGCTTATAGTTAAGGAACCTCCTCTGCCTGATTCCGGGCTCAAAGGGTCCGTGGGGGAATTGTTACCAGTAATTTTCGACGCTGAGATGTCCCGGCGTGCGGCGCCGGTTTCGGGTCAGCCCGCGTTCCTCGAGCATGGCTTGCGTGCTCTTAACCATATCCGGATTACCGCAAATCATGACTTGCGAGGTATCCGGGCTGAACGCCATGCCGGCAGCCGCTTCCAGACGCCCGTCGGCGATGCTTGCAGGGATCCGCGCGGAAATTGCGAACTCGGTGGTTTCGCGACTCACAAACGGGATGAACTGAAACTGTGCGGGGTAGCGTGAACGCAGCAACTCGATGGTTTCCGGAAAACTGAGTTCAGCGGCACGGCGCACCGCATGCACCAGGACGATACGCTCGAAACGCTGCCAGGGCTCTGCGGTTTTCAGAATCGAGAGAAAGGGCCCGATGGCCGTACCCGTCGACAACAACCAGAGATGCCGCGAATCCGGGACTTCGTTCAGCGTCAGAAAGCCCGCGGGTTTACGCATGACCAGGATTGGATCACCGGATTTCAGTTCAACCATTTTATGGGTCAGTGGACCATCGGGAACGGTCACAAAATAGAACTCCAGCAACGCGTCATCGGGGGCATTGACATAAGAGTAGGGACGACCGACGAGTTCGCCACCGATCTCCAGGCCAAGTTTCGTGAACTGGCCGGCGATAAACGGGTCGACATCCGCCTCCAGCTGGATCGAAAACAGGGTGTCCGTCCATTGCCGCAAGGCATGGACCCGGCCTTCGCACCAACGTTTTGTGTCGATTTCTTTAGCCATTTGTTGCCAGAGCAGAGTCCCGCTGCATATCGTGATGACAGGTCTCGATCAGCTTCAGCCCCCGCCAGGCATCGGCAAGCGTGTGCTGCGAATCCCTTTGCTGCAGAAGTGCCTGTGCGCCGTTCAGGATAGCCGCCATCTGGTTTTCATCAAACAGCTGCAGGGTGCGCACCAGCGATTCGGCCGGCTCGCTGAGCAGGGAAGGGATCAGTTCATCTTCAGCAATGGGTGTATGCGGGTGGGTGAGCGCGGCTACCAGTGGCAGTTCCTGCAACTCGAAATGCAGCTTGCGGGCGGTTTCCTCATCGTCCAGTTGCTGCTTCGCATACACATCGTCACCGGCGCCCACACGGATAGCCTGCATAATGTGCATAAGCAATTTTTTTATCGCGCTCTTGATGTGCTCCTGATCACCGGGCAGGGCGCAAGCCTGCTGGTAGCTGCGATCCAGCTCTTGCTTGATCTCCAGAATCGTTTCACTGGGTGTATTGGGTTCGAGGTCAACAGCTTTTTGTACCAGCGACTGAAAATCGTTCACGAACCTGTCCATTTCAACACCGTCATCAAGACGCGCTCTGGCCAGGTCTTCATTGCTGACATCACGTTGTTTTTCATCGAACAGGGGATTGTGCTTCCTGCGCAGCAGGTGTCGTTCGCGAATGCCGGGCTTGTCCGTCAAGGACTTGTTCATCAATGTGCTCCTTGTGCCAGGCACCTACTTTAGCTGAATTCCGCTGCTATAAATACGCAGAGTAATTGAGTAATTGATGAGGAAACCACGCTATATCGTGCACTCGATCTCGCCGAGCCTTTTGGTGAGTTTGCGGTTTTCGCTGTAGTCGATCGGCAGGGCGATCAGCTCCCAGTCCGGCTTGCGTCTGGCTCATGTTGATCTCCCTGTCATCGGCAAGGTATAGACCCGAATCCGACTAGTTAATCCAGCGAATCTCGCGTGCTGTCTTGACGCCGATGCTGGACCTTGCAAAGGACTTCGGCATCACCGCCTGCCGGTCAGACAGTGGAATGCGTCCGGCCATGATTTCGGCTTTGTGTTGGGGGTGCAGGGGTGTCCTGTCCGGCTCGGCATAACCGTCCGGGAAGATAGGCTGGTTGTCTGCCGGGTTGTATTTGTCACTGGCGCCCACGGTGTGCAGAAATTCATGGGCGATGATGACATTGTTGCGCTGCGCCAGCGCGCGTCCGGCAAAGGCGTTGACCACGCCAATCATCCCTTTCCGAATACCCAGTGAATGTCTAAGGGTATCATGTGTGTCGGGGTCATAGTAGAGAACAAATATCTGCACGTCCGGTTTCGGCCCATCAAAATTGTCGTTGATGTAAGCCCAGTAGCGCAGCTGCAGGCTGAATAACATCACCGAAAATATGCCGCCATTGATCGGCGGAACTGGCGGGCGCCTGTTGATCTGCGGTGCCAGCCGCACGGTGACGGGATCGTTGATAGCCACCCCGTAGCGTTTTGCTTCAGCGCCAAGAAAGGATTCAATGGCAGCGAAAGTGTCGCGGGAAAGCGTATTCATATAGTTCTGGGTCACCGGGCTGTTGTCACCATTGATCGGATAGACAACCACCCACAGTGATTCATCCCAGTCGGTGCTGCGCAGCTGGGTCAACCAGGTGTTCATGCTGACGAAAAACAGAATCAACAGGAGTATGGTGATACGAACGGTTCTGAAAAACCCGCGTGAAGCCATCTTGTCCCCGACAAATCGTTATATTCCTAGGCTATATAGTGGGAGTTAGGCGGATTCCTTGAATTTCCGTTAAGATAAACCGGAATTCAGCAAGTTCAGCCTGATTGAGACAGAAAAGGCATGCCCAAACCGGCGCTTTTATCCGTGATAGAAATGGGCGGTTATCCCAATTTCAAACCGCTTTACGAACAGGCCGGCTTTGAAGTGCTGGTCGAAACGCGGATGCGCAAAGCGATGAGTACCATCAAGGCCAGGAAACCGGCAGTGATAGTGGCCGAATTCAATTTTCAATCCGATTTCCGCGACCGCACGAGTTCCCTCGAGTCCATGATGTCGGTGGTCGAACGCTTACCGGAAACCCGGGTGATCGTATTTTACGAGAAGGAATACAGTCACCAGTTTGAGCGCTTGCTGGCGGTACATCATTTTCACAAGACGTTTGCCTTTCCGATATCCGAACAGGAACTGAGTCGATGTGTTCACGAACTCGCCTGAGGCTGCTCTTTTCTTGATGCGTTGAGGTGGATCAGTTGCGTGACCATATCCGCCTCGAGGTCAATACCGAACTCGATACCCGGGTTGATCGCTATTGCGACTCCGCTGCCGATGCGCTCAAGGATCCAGCTGAACTCGGAAAGCAGTCCACCCCCATAATCCGGGAAATCCTGCAAAAACGGTTTTGCGCGTTCCGGGCTGGTAAACAGGACCAGCACTCGGGTTCCATCTTCGGCTTCGACGGTCAGCGGATTGGCCCGCGTTGAACGCTGGAATCCCTGAATCTCACTGGCCTCGTCCTGAACCGGCATGAACAGCTGTTGATCCAGTAATTGCTGCAAGAAGACATCGCTTTCAAGATGGCCTTCCTGTGCAGCCACCAGTTTTTCTTCCAGATCGTTGTGTGCAGTGAATGTTTGTTCCATCGGGTTGAACGTCTCGATAACAGCGGCAGGGAAGCCAAGTGTGCAGAAATTCCGGGCGTAAATAAACAGGCGGATCAAACCCCGGGCCGCTACGCACTCACATCGGGAGCAACCCGGACAACGGACAAGCCACAAAACCCCTATTTACCTGCCAGAATTTACGCTGACGGCAACATCAGAACCTGAACATGGTGTGGCAGCCAGTGTGGACGGAAGGCTTCATGAATTTTAGACTATTTCTAGATTAATACTGTAAATCTTTGTATTTAATTTTAATTTCCTTTTATTCTCGCAAAGGTTGTCCGTGTGCGATGATGGACCAATCTGGCCGTCACTGCGCAACAAGCTATCGAGACTCCATGGCAAGCACTCAATAGCCCGCGTGAATTCTAGTGAGAAGCGCCAGTCACTGTGAGGTGGTTATTGCTGCACTCAAACCGGCGAATCCCCAGTGGACACCGTTGATTGATGGTGCACCAGAAAAGAATGTATCTCTGGACGTGGAGACACCGTCAGTGGTGGTCACACGGCATACGTTGGCCCGTCAAATAAACCTGGTTCAATCGGTACGTTCCGGAGCCTGCATCCTCTGCCACAAGTCTGCAGACCTGCAAAACCGTTATTTAACATAATATACATTATGCGCACTTATTATTATGCAGAAAGTGGCTGGTTGTAAAAGTTCTTCTGTTTACCGTGAACCTGTGGCTGGACCTCTTTCCCAACCGCTATAGGGGTTACTGATGAGATTGGCGTTGTAATAGCGTGGATCGTTGGTAACCTCTTCGCGCACCCATTCCGGCCTCTCAAAGATCTGATCCTCACTTTGCAGCTCCACCTCAGCGAGGATCAGGCCTTCGTTGTCTCCAAAGAACACATCGACTTCCCATGTAAACCCGTCTTGATCCAGCTTGTAGCGGTTCTTTTCGATCAGTGGTTTTTCGCACAGGCTGTCCAGCATTTCCTCCGCATCTTTAAAAGGAATCTCGTACTCGAATTCCAGCCGCGATGCTCCAATGCTTTTACCTTTAACCGTCAAGTAGCCTTTGCCATTGATGGTTCTGACACGCACCGTTCTTTCTTTGACCGTACTCAAGTAGCCCTGTCGATAGTTTTCTACACCGGCCTCACGCCATGCCCCTTCCCTTACCAGAAACTTGCGCTCAATTTCATTTCCCATAACCCGTCTACTCCTCTCCTCGAATGATACGTCTGATCACCCGCTGATAGTTTAAATTCTCGTCGTCACGCAGGCCAGAGCTGTTCTTTGTCTGCACCACCGCTCCTGCCTCCCAATATTAATCGATTAATCGCTATTGACTCAGCCGCCATTGGTTCAGCGCTATCGAATCCAGGGCTCGTCGGAGACCCTTTTCCGGCGGAAGGGATCGCCGCCAGCGCAAAAGATCCGGTTGTCGTCTGCGCGCTGCCAACGGCTGCGTACCGGACGCGGCCTGATACGATCAGGACCCCGCCGGGCGACCCCGCCGGACCAGATCACGGTGTGACGCTGACAGTCCGAATAGACGGCTTGCACGCTGTTATACGGTGTGCGGTCTGTATAGTCACCGGCCACCTCCGTCGCTGCCTGTTTACCTTGCACTTCGCGCTGAATCTCGGCTGCCGGGACAAAGCCGGAGAGCGCGGATAACAGCACGGCCGGCAGAAACACAGTTGTTTTCCTGTTCATAGCAGACTCCTCCAGTGAACGTTTTTCTTGTTATTTATTAAGGTATCGGCACGCTGTAGCTGCGCCCGGATCCAGGCTGAGTCCATTCGAGGCCGGATTTACCACCAGGCCCGTATAAAAAAGTATAGTGCTAGTTTCGCCTCGGTCTACTCGCCGACGCTCGTCATCAACTCTTGCAGACGCTGGATGCCGCCCGTGCCGGTGAGGATGAGCGCGGCATGATCCTTTCCGTTCGGGTCCTCCTCGGCATAAAGCACGAACTGGAAGGCCCCGGGATGCTTGTTCAGATAGTAGAGCGCGATATCGTCCGCGCTCAGGGTCTCATGACCGGCGCGCACGGTGAGATCGAAGGCGATCCCACCCTTGCCCTGTATGCCGCGGTAGATGACCTCCGTGCAGACCTGGCTGGTCGAGTCCGCGAAGTCGAAACGGAAGTCGTACTTCTCTCCCAGGTACGAGAATACCTCGATCAGGAAGTCCGTCCGCTCAGCCGCCGCGAGCTGCGGGCGCAGCACCAGCATGCGGTTGACATGCGTGTCCATGATGTGGGACAGGTTGTTGAAGATCACGCCTTCGGCGACGGCCTCGATCATGTCGGCCGGTTTGCCGTCAGCAAGGCTCGCCTGAACGATGTGTACCGCGAGCTGGTCTCGCGCGTCGGGTGCCACGGCCGGAAGACGCTTTGCTTCCAGGCCGGCTTGCTCGCGCTGTTGCGGCGAACCCACGTAGGTGATGCCGTGCTTGAAGGCGCCCGGAATGAAAACGTCACTGATGTAACCGGCGGTATAGGTCAGGATCAGGTCACCGGGACGAAGTTGCTCGTAGACCTGCACCTTTTGTGCGTCGGAGAATCGAATCACCCTGGCCGTCGGTTTCTTCAGCCGACTGACATCCTTGAAGAGCATCGAACGCGCCGCGTAGAGGTCGTCGCCGACCAACTCAGCGGTCTTGCGGGTGGCTTCAGGGTCACTCGTGCCCTTCGTGTCGAGCGCGGCCTGCATGCGCGTTTCCGCCGCGATCTGCAGGGTCTGGTTGAGCTTGATAAGTTCGCGGTACGATGCGTTGGAAGCCGCCAGCCGCGCGAGCTTCGAACCGGGGTCGGCCAACGCCTCGGCGGTCAGGGCTCCTGTCCGCTGCAGGCGTGACAGGCGCTTGGCGGTGATGTCCCGTGCCAGCTCGTAGTAGCTATCGCGCGGGATTTCCGAGCGGTAGAAGGCCTCGTTCATCTTGGCAATGGCGATTGGATCGCCCGCGAACGCCGCCACCAGGAAGGCAGAGTGGCTCGCCAGCAGCAGACCCGCCTGCCGGAAGACGACGTGCGCCTTGGTATCGAGCATAGGGTCGTCGAAGGAAGTCTGCATGTTCTGATAGGCCGCGCTGATATCCCAGAGCGCCGAGTGGGAAGCAAGGAAGCGGAACAGCAGGTGTTCCATGCGGTCGTTCTCGGCGACAGAGAAGTAGCCGCGCTCCACCCAGTCGCCCTGCTTGCGCAGCGTCTCGAAATCGTCGTCCAGTGCCTCGAGATGCGGGCGCACGGCATTCAGCGTACGCACATCGCCGTCCAGCTCGGTTCGCAAGGCGCCGGGTGTTTCGTAGTCCTTCGCCGGTGGCATGGAGGTGCAACTGACGATGGACAGCAACACGAGCCAAACCCAGGATCGTGACCGCCGCAGAGATCCAGGCGGAACGCGTTTTGTTTGTTTCATGAGAATGATCTTTGTCATATGAGGTCTATCATAATGTGTTTCCCGCGTGTGAGCGTCCTCAATACGAACCGCGCGCGACGGCCACGCAGTGCACCATGCGCATCTCCGCGCGCACCGGTCGCCGGCCACTGTGGCGGCGCCCGCATTCGCCTGGATCTGCAGCTCAGCAAGCGTTTCTGACCGATATTCGACATACCCATCAGAATTTATCCTGTCATCTATTATCAGTCCATTCAGACAACACATGATAAACTACTGACGCATTCATGCATACGGAAGGCGGTGCACCCAATCCGACTCTGATGGGCTTGATGCTGCTTCAAAATATCTAGCTTCCCAACAAACTGTAGCTGCGGTACTTATTGCCGCCGATATTGAACACCACCCGGCTATCGGCAACGAAACTGGCACTTCGATACATGGCTTTGATATCGTGTGGCCGGCCCCATTGTGCCTTTCGTGCTTCGTTCTTGTGCCAGTGTCGATGGCAGTATTCAGCGCATCGCTGGAACGCAAGACCCCGACCCTCGACCGCCTGATCTTTACATTTTGAACCAGAGTAAAGATGCCGCTATTCTTTACTCATAGATCAATTTATGGGATGTCAAAACGCAAGCGGCAAAGGCCGATAAATTGATTAATGGCTCTACACCTGTGTTGATAACAGACGTGGTCCTGGTTGAAACTCTGTGGACACTCAAAGGGAAAAAATACAAGTTAGACAAGACAGCAATGATCCATGTGCTTAATTCGCTACTTGAAGAACACAACTATCGACAAGCAAAACCGGTTAAGACCGGCAATAAAAAGAAAGAGGCCGATTTTGCCGACGCATTGATCGTTACTAAAGCGAAGTTTTACGCGATGGAAAAAGGCGAAGCGCTCAACGGGGTTTATACTTTTGACCTCGCTGCACAAATAATTCCCGGAACAGCGGGCCCATAAAGCACAGTGGGGGTTACCCAGGTCTTTCAATGAAACATGTCAACTTCGAATATTTGCACCATAGGCGGATATACGCGTATGTTTCAAGCCAATCCTTGATTACACGTAATATACGTGTTATACGCTTACTACGTGCAATATTCAGGAACTGACATCATGAAACAGAACATTACACTGTCACTGGAAAAGGACATCATCCACAAGGCGCGAGTTATCGCGGCAAAGCGGACCACTTCAGTCAGCCAGATGCTCAGTGACGAACTCCGTCGCATAGTGGATGCAGACGAACAGTACGAGCAGGCATGCCAGCAGGCTCTCGCCGATCTCGACAAGGGCTTGCGTCTGGGTGGTACACCCGCAAAACGGGAAGCACTGCATGAGCGCTGACTTGCCTGCAGGCAAAGTTTTTGTCGACACCAACGTGCTGATCTACGCCTACGACATCGAGGCAGGGAGTAAACACGAGCGCTGCCACGACATCCTGCACACACTCTGGAAGACGAAGTCCGGCATTATCAGCATCCAGGTGATGCAAGAGTTCCTCGTCAACGTAACCCGGAAAATACCCCGGCCCTTATCGCTGGCAAAGTCGAAAGGAATCCTCCAAACCTACCTCG
>JBDNAP010000081.1:0-3952 GCA_039768325.1 Thiogranum sp. | reverse complement strand
TGATTGCGCCGATTGCGATGGAAGACGGTCTGCGTTTCGCGATACGTGAGGGTGGCCGTACCGTCGGCGCCGGCGTGGTGTCGAAGATTATCGAGTAGGATACAGGCCAGTAGCTCAATTGGCAGAGCAGCGGTCTCCAAAACCGCAGGTTGGGGGTTCGATTCCCTCCTGGCCTGCCATTTAATCCGGGGGATGGGAGCTATATACAAGCTGTCCCGTGAAATTTTGCAGACAGGGGCTGAACTGATATCAGCCCTTTAAATTTGGAGATGGGGACAGATTCGATTCTGTCTCCAAACCGTTAAGCTGGTATGAATACAGAAACACAGGCATCCGGTCTGGATACCGTTAAGTTGGCAGTGGCGCTGGTGTTGCTGGGCGGCGCTGTTTTCGCGTTTTACTGGTATGCGGATCAGTCCTTGCTGATGCGCGTGTTGGGCCTTATAGGCGTGGCGGTGGTGTGCGTGTTGATCGCGTCGCAGACAGCGCTGGGGCGTTCAACCTGGACCTTTATCGGTAGTACGCGCACCGAGGTACGCAAGGTGGTCTGGCCGACACGGGCGGAAACCACGCAGACGGCTCTGGCAGTACTGTTCGTGGTGTTGCTGATGGGTGTCGTGCTGTGGTTGCTGGACATGTTTTTATTGTGGGCGATTCGTCTGCTGACCGGTCAGGGGGGTTGAAACATGGCCAAGCGCTGGTATGTGGTGCACGCTTATTCCGGTTTTGAAAATCGGGTAAAGCAGTCGCTGATTGAGCGCGTTGAACGTAGTGGTTTGCAGGATAAGTTTGGTGAAATCCTTATTCCCACCGAAGAAGTGGTGGAAATGCGTGAAGGGCAGAAGCGCCGCAGCGAGCGCAAGTTTTTCCCCGGTTACGTGCTGGTGCAGATGGAAATGGACGACGATACCTGGCACCTGGTGAAAGAAGTGCCGAAGGTGCTCGGATTCATCGGTGGTACCAGCGATCACCCGGCGCCCATCACCGACAGGGAAGCGGATGCCATTCTGCAACGGGTTCAGGAGGGTGTCGAGAAGCCCCGACCGAAAGTACTGTACGAACCGGGTGAAGTGGTTCGGGTTACCGATGGACCGTTTAATGACTTCAACGGTGTCGTGGAAGAGGTCAACTACGAGAAGAGCAAACTGCGGGTTGCGGTTATGATTTTCGGTCGCTCCACACCTGTTGATCTGGAATTCGGGCAGGTCGAGAAAGGCTGAAGCTCTGCAGGAGCAACATCCGGCGCGATCACCGTGTCCGACAGATCGTTGCTACGAAATATTAAATTCAGGGGAGCCGCAAGGCGCTTGTACCCACAGGAGTATCCATGGCTAAAAAAATCGAGGCATATATCAAGCTGCAGGTGCCGGCGCAGGAGGCCAATCCCAGCCCACCCGTTGGCCCCGCGTTGGGGCAGCACGGTGTCAATATCATGGAGTTCTGCAAGGCGTTTAATGCGCAGACGCAGGGCCTTGAAAAAAGTATGCCGGTTCCTGTTGTTATCACGGTATACAACGACCGCAGCTTTACCTTTATTACCAAGACCCCGCCGGCAGCCGTGCTGCTGAAAAAGGCGGCCGCAGTTGCCAAGGGTTCTGGCCGTCCCAACACCGAGAAGGTGGGCGTGGTCGATCGTGCCCAACTGGAAGAAATCGCCAATATCAAAATGCCCGACCTGACGGCAGCCGATATGGACGCGGCAGTGCGCACCATTGCAGGTACTGCACGTAGTATGGGGCTGAATACCGAGGGGGTGGAATAAGCCATGGCCAAGTTGAGTAAACGCGTGAAAGCCATTCAGCAGAAGAGTACGCCCGGCAAACAGTATCCTGTTGATGAAGCGCTGGGCTTGTTGTCCGAGCTGTCCGCGGTGAAATTCAAAGAGTCTGTTGATGTCAGCATTAATCTGGGTGTTGACCCGCGCAAATCCGATCAGGTTGTGCGCAGTTCCACCGTCTTGCCGCATGGTACCGGCAAGGCGGTTCGTGTCGCGGTATTTACCCAGGGTGCCAATGCGGATGCGGTGAAGGAGGCCGGCGCGGATGTTGTCGGTATGGAGGATCTCGCTGACTCGATTAAAGCCGGTAATATGGATTTCGATGTTGTAATCGCCAGCCCGGATGCCATGCGTGTTGTCGGTCAGCTGGGTCAGATTCTCGGTCCCCGTGGCCTGATGCCCAACCCCAAGGTTGGGACGGTGGCGCCCGATGTGGCTGCGGCAGTCAGGAATGCCAAGGCGGGTCAGGTACGGTATCGTACCGACAAGGCCGGCATCATTCATGCTTCGATAGGCAAAGTGGATTTCAGTGTGGATTCCCTGCGTGAGAATCTGCAGGCCTTGCTGGCGGATCTCAATAAACTCAAACCCGCTTCAGCCAAGGGGGTTTATATGCAGAAGATTACAGTTTCGACCACCATGGGCCCGGGTCTGATGGTCGATCAGGCGACGCTCGAACTGTAACTTTGTGAATTTATGTTTAAAAGGGAACAGATATATTTTACTGCCCTTTTAACACAATGGTTTGACGCTGCTCGGGACTTCCGGGAAGCCGTCAAAGACCGCAGGTGCCTGCGGTTTGTCAGACTTGGCAAACCGTCCGGCTTAATGCTTCAGGTATTGTTGCCTGACCGCCTGCGCAGATGGTGTAACTCGGACAGGAATTTTTACTGTCCGGGGTCGCCGCAACCGGTGTCCTGGTCTGCACGGATCCAGGCGCTGTAACAGCGGATAAGGCTGGCGTGTCAGCCTTGTCCACGGAGGTAAGCAGGTGGCACTAAGTCTTGAACAGAAAAAGGCTGTAATTTCCGAGGTGTCTGAAGTTGCCGCTACGGCACATTCAGTGGTGGCTGCCGAGTATTGTGGTATGACTGTCGAGGAGATGACGGAGTTACGTGTCAAGGCGCGTGACGGCGGTGTCTACCTGCGGGTGGTCAAGAACACGCTGGCCAAGCGTGCCGTGGAAGGTACCGAGTTTGAATGCATGCAGGATGGTTTGATTGGTCCGCTGGTGCTGGCTTTCTCCCGGGAGGAGCCGGGTGCAGCAGCAAGACTGGTGAAGGATTTTTCCAAAGAGCATGACACACTGGTACCCAAACTGGTTGCGTTTGGTGGTGAGATGCTCGATGCATCGGATCTGGACCGTCTGGCAAAAATGCCGACCCGTGATCAGGCTATCAGCCTGCTCATGGCAGTGATGAAAGCCCCGACTGAGAAGCTTGTGCGTACCCTTAACGAGGTACCTGGCAAGCTGGTTCGTACTGTAGCTGCAATCCGCGACCAGAAACAGTCAGCCTGAACGACTTTAATTTTAAAATCTAGCCTTTGCCCGATACAGGCAAACTTTTAGGAGTAAGCAATTATGGCAGCGTCTCAAGAAGAAATTCTGGAAACTATTTCCAACATGAGCGTTATGGAGGTCGTGGATCTGATCTCTGCGATGGAAGAGAAATTTGGAGTATCTGCAGCTGCGGCTGTAGCGGCGGCTCCGGCTGCAGCCGGTGGCGAAGCGGCTGCGGCAGCTGAAGAGAAGACCGAGTTTGATGTGGTGATGAGCAGCTTCGGTTCCAACAAGGTGTCCGTTATCAAGGCGGTTCGCGCTATTACCGCTCTGGGTCTGAAGGAGGCCAAGGAGATGGTTGAAGGTGCGCCGGTAACCGTCAAGGAAGGCGCTTCCAAGGACGAAGCAGAAGACATCAAGAAGCAGTTGGAAGAGGCCGGCGCCAGCGTCGAGGTCAAGTAATACAGGCCTTGATGCCGACAGGGCAATCCAACTGGCAGGCGCCAGCTAATCTGGCGGGATGTCCGGGGATGGCTGGTAGCGGATTACGCTGCCGGCCTTTTCCTGCTTGTAGTATTCAGTAAAGATTTCTAAAGAGGAACACCGATGGCTTACAGCTTTACCGAAAAGAAACGTATCCGTAAGGATTTCGGCAAGCGGCAGAGCATTATGGA
>JBDNAP010000480.1:0-4654 GCA_039768325.1 Thiogranum sp. | reverse complement strand
TATTTAACAGTGGCCACAGCAGCAGTATCGGACTCCAGCCGGCACGCCCCTGCTGGTGTTCAAAACGCCGCCAGCCGGTATTGACAGCCAGATTGAACAGGGCGCGTGCCAGTGGTGATTTCTCTTCCAGGCCGACCTGAATTTTGTTATAGACCCGCTCGAAGATACGCGGAACAGATATGAGGATGGTCGGCTTGACGATCAGCAGGTCTTCGCCTAACTGGGGAATGGAACGGTTGTAGGCGACCGTGCCACCCACCATTATGGCGAGATAATAACCGGCGGTGCGCTCCAGGGTGTGTGACAGAGGCAGAAAGGACAGGAATACTTCGTTCGGCTGACACTGGACCACCTGCAGGCTGGCGTAGGCATTCCAGAGAATATTATGGTGACTCAGCATCACGCCTTTGGGGCGCCCGGTGGTTCCCGAGGTATAGACAATGGTGGCCAGGGCGTCCTTGTCATGATCTGAGCGAATCAGTTCGGCCTGGTCAGGTAACCATTCGCCGACCGTTTTCAGGCGTGAGTCCGGGTGTCCACCGTTATCGATGTGCGCAAGACTGATGATGCGAGCCAGAAAGCCCAGTTGTTCCCGCACCGGTTGCAGGCTGTCCCAGTGTTCCTGTCCGCCGATAAGAAGGACTTTGACCCCCGCGTTCTCAAGGATATAGGCGGCATTTTCGGCCCGGTCCTGGGTGTATAGCGGTACCACTACCAGACCATTGGCCAGCGCGGCCTGGTCAAACATGACCCACTCGGGGCAGTTTTGCATTATGACGGCGACGCGATCACCGGCTTGCAGATTCTCGGCGGCGAATGCGGCCTGCCAGCGTGCAACCTGTTTACCGGCATCGGACCAGGTCAGGTCGTTCCAGCTGTCGGTGGCAATATCGTAATAGCGGTAGGCTACTTTGTCAGGGCTTCGTTGCACACGTTCGTAAAACAGGCCGGACAGTGTGCCCGCCTGTTCCGGTGTAATCAGATCCAGTTCCGCCTGTTGCTTCATAGTGTGTTTCCGTTTGTCGTTTTCTGATCTGTAAAACCCGATACGGTCTCCCAGCCGGGGGCCGGTTTGAAACGCGATCCCAGGCGTTGTTCCAGGTCCTGCAGACGTTGCAGCAGGGTGTCGGCGCCCACGGTTTCGATGTAGCGCAACGGCCCGCCACGGAATGGCGCGAAACCTGTGCCATACACCATTCCCGCGTCGAGGTGATCCGCCGTGTCAACGACCTGGTCATGTAAACAGATGACCACTTCATTGAGCATCCGCAATATCATCCGGTCACTGATATCCGGGTTGGGATGCTGGCCCCTGGATTTTCGGGATTTGACAGCCTTGCCCTTCTTGTACTGGTAGAATCCTTCGCCACTTTTTCGCCCCAACCGACCTTGATCGACCAGGTTACGTAAGCGAGCGGGTACCGCTGTACCCAGGTGCTGGCCAAGTATCTCGGCCACGTGCAGGCAGATATCGAGACCGACGGTATCGGCCAGTTCAATGGGGCCCATAGGCATGCCGAATTCGAGTGCCTGGCGATCGATTTCAGCCGCTGGCACACCTTCATTTTCGAGTTCCACGGCTTCCAGCAGATAGGGCATCAGAATCCGGTTAACCAGAAAACCGGGCGTGCTGGAGACCGGCAGCGGCAGGCGGTCAATGGCACGGCTAAAGGCAATGGCCCTGGCAACAACTGCTGCGTCGGTTTCATTGTCGCGTACGATTTCGACCAGCTGCATTTTGGCCACCGGGTTGAAGAAATGCAGGCCAACCAGCCGCGCGGGGTCGTTGAGTGCGCTGCGCAGCTCCTGCAGCGGGATACTGGACGTATTGGTTGCCAACACCGCATCGTTGCGCATGCGCGGCTCCAGCTGCTGGTACAGGCTGCGTTTGGCGTCGGCGTCCTCGAAAATCGCTTCGATGATGACATCAGCCTGTTCGACACCCATGCCATTGTGGTCAGGCATCAGGCGATCCATGGCTTCCTGCACGGGGCGGGTACGTTTCAAGCGGCGCTTGAACAGTGTATAGGCACGCTTCATGGCGGGTGCAATCCGTTCCGGTGATTGATCCGCCAGCGTAACCTGCATGCCGCGGTAAGCGCACCAGGCGGCAATATCGCCACCCATAATGCCGGCACCAATGACGTGAATCCGCCGCGGCTTGAAGTCTGCCTGACGGCCGAGGGCCTTGAGTTGTTCCTGCAGCAGGAAGACGTGGATGAGGTTTTGTGCGGTGGGTCCGACAATAAGCTCGGCCACAGACTCCGCTTCCGCGTGCATCATGGAGCGTTCGCTGTCGGCGTGGTGATGCCAGGTATCGATCAGTGCATAGGGGGCGGGGTAGTGATCCCGTCGGGCTTTTTTACCGACCTGGTGCCGAAAAACCCGGGCCAGGATCGGCCGCAGCCAGGCGTGGTTGGTGAGTGCCTGCAATTTGCTCGGGCGATGCGGTAAAGGCGGGTTCAGAATCATGGCGCGCGCGGCCGCCTTCAGATGGCGTTCGGGAACTGCGTGGTCGACCACTCCCATGCGCTTGGCGGCCCGGCCATTCACAGTGCGTCCACTCAGCATCAGGTCCATGGCGTGCAGGGCTCCGACCAGAGGCGTCAGGCGAACCGAGCCGCCAAAGCCCGGATGAATACCCAGGCGCACTTCCGGCAGTCCCAGGCGGGTACCCTGGTCATCCCTGGCGACCCGGTAACGGCAGGCGAGTGCCAGTTCCAGCCCACCACCCAGGCAGAAGCCGTGGATCATGGCAACGGTCGGAAAAGGCAGTGCGGCCAGCCGGTCGAATACCTCCTGGCCGCGTTGTATGGCGCTGATGGCCTCGTCGTGGTTTTCCAGCCGGATGAATTCCTTGACGTCGGCACCGGCAATAAAGCCATTGCTCTTGTCCGACAGGATGACCAGGCCGCGTGGCGCGCGTTCGACCAGTTCAAGAAGCTCATCATAGAAGGTCTCCAGCACAGGCGCGGACAGCACATTGGCGCTGGCATTTTGCTTATCGAAATGCAGCCAGGCGATATTATCCTCATCGATATGCGTGTATAGATCCGGGCTTTCCGACTGTGTC
The DNA here is from genome assembly GCA_039768325.1 of Thiogranum sp. GTDB lineage: Bacteria > Pseudomonadota > Gammaproteobacteria > DSM-19610 > DSM-19610 > Thiogranum. Next base: position 1,581 of record JBDNAP010000480.1, on the reverse strand, counting down.
TCCATCAAGCGTCCCTCTCGACCAGCATGGCACCACCCTGACCGCCACCGATACAGAGGCTGGCGATACCACGTTTCTGCCCGGTTCGTTGCAGCGTCTTCAATGTATGTAACACAATGCGGGCACCACTGGCACCCACCGGATGACCGATAGCGACACCGCCACCATCGATGTTCAGGCGTTCCTCATCGATAGGGCCGAATGCGCCTTCCAGCCCCAGCTCCTGTTTGCAGAAGACCTCGTCCTGCCAGGCGCTCAGGCAGGCCTGCACCTGGGTGGCAAATGCTTCGTTGATTTCCCAGTTGTCGATATCCTCGCTATCCAGTTGATTGCGTTTCAGCACCGGTGCCATGGCGTGCACCGGTCCAAGTCCCATCTGACTTGGATCCAGTCCGGCCCACTGGCTGTCCACGACCCTGCCCAGCACCGGGAGCTCATATTTTTTAACGGCTTGTTCTGAGGCCAGTATCAGCCAGGCGGCGCCATCGGTAATCTGAGCGCTGTTACCGGCGGTCACCTTGCCGAACGGTTTGTCGAACACCGGTTTGAGTTTGGCCAGCTTGTCCAGGCTGCTGTCCGCACGCAAGCCGTCATCGGCATCATAAAACTTACCCTGGTGATCGTATATAACCTCGATCTCGTCAAGATGTCCGTTTTGTTGTGCCTGGTCCAGGCGCTGGTGACTGCGGAGTGCGTAGCTATCCATCTGTTCCCGGCTGATAGCAAAGCGATGGGCAAGAATTTCCGCCGTCTGGCCCATGTTCAGGCCGACGATTGGATCGGTGAGACCGCATAACAAGCCGATAACGGGTTTCAGAAACGCCGGCCTGAATGCCGCCAGCGTCTTTGCTTTGTCCACTGTGGTGCGCGCAGCATTGATGGTGGCCAGCCAGTTAACCATGGCGTTGCCAAACAGTAGAGGTGCCTGACTCATTGACTCGGTGCCGCCGGCCAGTACGAGCTCTGAACGCCCCGTTGCGATATCCTGTGCAGCACTGTCGACAGCCTGTAAACCGGACGCGCAGTTTCGTTGTACAGTCCAGGCCGGAACCTGGTTGTCACAACCCAGCCTGAGCGCGACGACACGCGCGATATTGACTTCATGGGGGCCCGGCATGACGCAGCCGAGGATTACCTGATCCAGATCCTGTGCGCTAAACGGTTGACGGTAGAGCAGCGTCCGTCCCGCCTGAAAGGCAAGATCGGATGCATGGAAGGGGCCCGGTTTACCTCGTGCGCGCAGGAACGGTGTACGGCTGCCGTCGACTACGAAGACTGGCCGGCCTGTTGCGAGGGGGTTGGGTTGGGCTTCCATGAATCGATTTCCTTGTTCCAGTAGTTAGCGGGAAATTCATCGACACCGATGACCCGCTGTCTTGCTGCGACGGCGGCTCGTACCTGTGCCGCCTCACGTTCGTCTATCACACCCGCCGAGACGGCTTCGACCAGGCATTGTTCAGGGTCTCCGGACGCAAGTTGACCACTGCGCATGGCATTACGCAAGTGCGACAGTATAGTTTTTGCCGTGCTTGCTTTTTCCAGGGCGATTTCCAGCTGTGTCAGTGAGTCATCATCATCCTC
>JBDNAP010000479.1:0-3507 GCA_039768325.1 Thiogranum sp. | reverse complement strand
AACCCACAACATTTAGCACCCAGGTTACTTGTTGTGCGCATTCCCAGGATCAGCCATCCTTAAACGGGGCCGCCGACCCCTTCCCGCCTTCCGAAAATACCCTCTTCCAGCTGCAAGGAAAGTTTTTTTGCGACCGATTGATTGCTGTAAGTCATTTGTAGGTATTCCCATGCTAATTTTAGTGATGATTGCAAAAAAAGCTGGTGTTTATTTGCATGAAATTAGCTAGCCATTTGTCGTAAAGCTATTTTTTATTCTCGCACTTACATATATCGCCACGGCGCGAGACTCGGAGGTGTAAGACTGAATATATATAAGCTAGGAGCAGCTTGAGACTATGAAATCAGATCAAATTATAGGGAGTCTTCATCGATGAAAAAACTACTTACCCCCATCATGGGAATATTCACAATACTGGGTGTACTGGTCACAACTGCGGAGGCCGCGACCGTATCGCTGATCCCAAACTTTACCCAGACTTCGGTCGGCGATACCGTGACACTGAATATTGAGGGCAGTGATTTTACGGGCAATACGGATGGGGGATCTTTCCAGACCACGTGGGATCCCGCTGTCTTGCAGCTCGCTGGCTTTAGTGTCGCCAACCCGCCCTGGGATTTAAGCTTTGTTAGTGACTCAAATCCGAATGATGGCCTGTTGGACACCTTTTCGGTTGGTACCAGCTTGGCAGGTGGAACCGGCCAGGATTTCTCAATTGGCACCTTGACCTTTGACGTGGTCGGTGAGGGCACAACACTTGTGTCGATGAGCGACGATCCACTCTTCGGCGGTTGGAACAAGCCGGGCACCGTGCCTATCACAGTGATCTATGAGGGCGCGACTGTTACTGCCGTGCCGGTCCCTGCTGCAGTATGGCTGTTCGGCTCCGGCCTGTTGGGGTTGGTCGGTATTTCTAGACGCAAGAAAGCGGCATAAAAGCTTCGTCAGCGCGAACACGGACGGCGGCTTCTGCCGCCGTTTTGTGTGCTGTTCATCGTCGATAGTTGTTACTGCCGGATATTCGTGACCTGCGTTCCGCAAAACATCTGACAGCCCGTAGCGTGTGTTGCACGCAGCACTGCGAGGTTCGAGCTGAGGCCAGTTAGCAGGCCGCGCAGTTTGAAAAGGACGGGGTGCGATAGTTCTTATGCCGGAACCGCACAATCGCCAATTGAAAAAATCAACACTCAAGGGCTGACTGTCAGCCATTGAGGCGCGCTTGATGCGTCGTTGGCAGTGTTTTGTAGCGCAGCCGCGCTGCTATCTTTGGGCTCTGCAGGGCCGCGTTGCAGATAGGCAATAATGTCGTCAATCTGCCCATCGTCAAGTATGTCTTTCCAGGCCGGCATGGAAGTCCCTTGCAGACCCGTCCGTATGACGGATTTCAGCGAAGAACGGCTGCGCTTCCGGATCGCCGGGGATGTCAGGTCGCGGGGGCGTGGTTGCAGGAAACTGCCGATCCAGTTGCGAGCGGTTCCGTCAGCGGCGTGGCAGAAGGCGCAGTTGACCTGAAACAGGCGTGCGCCGCGATGCTCAGCCGGTGAAAGACCATCACTCACAGGGGGCTGGTCGTGCAAGGCGTAGGGCGAAGCGCCTGAAATGAGATCCAGCGGGCGGGTGTGATCGTAATGCCTGCGAGGATAGGAGAGCGAGCGCAGTTCCCAGATCGTGCCTTCGTTGCGAACCGTGGCGCGGTCATGACAGCTGATACAGGCATCCATAAACAGACGCTTGCCTTGTCTCTGCGCTGCTGTCAGTTCTTCCCACGGGGTATCCAGCGGCAATTCACCGGACGCGAATGGAAATGCAACGGCGTAGCGCTGGTGATTCTGCCAGCCGTTCTCAGGTGTATGGTAGATGAGCGCCGGCCGCGTACCCTGCATGAATTCGCTACGAATGAAATCCACCACGGCTTCGATTTCCCGGCTGTCCAGCACGTCGGCGAAACTCACCATGGCGGTGCCGGCACGACCGTGGGTAACGGCATTCACCATCTTCCCGCTGTGCAGCTTTTCAGGGTCGCTGGCGGTGAAATCTCTGGGTTTCGGATCCAGAAAGGTGCTGGCGAGTGTGCGTGCATCACCCGCGTAAGCGTGGCACTGGTAGCAATAGAAGTTGTAGACAGCCTTGCCTTGCTCGTAGTGCGCCGTCACCCTGGCAGCCGATTGATCCTGGCGTGCACCAGCCGCCGTTGCCAGCGCCATGACGCCGGCAAGCAGCCAACAAAGCTCACGGCAGCCTGGCAATGCGCGCAACACCGCCGAAACTGCCGATCCAGGAACTCCCGTCCGCCGCTGTGGCCATCGAGAATACGATATCCGTAAACAAGCCGTCGTCGGTGGTAAAGACCTGGAAGCCGTCACCGTCAAACATGGCCAGCCCCTTGCTGGTGCCGACCCACAATCGCCCCTGCGGATCCTGATGCAGTGAAAACACGTGGTTGGCGGGCAAGCCGTCGGCGACCGTGAAATTGCGCCAGCTGGAGCCATCGAAACGTGCCAGTCCACCACCCCAGGTGCCGGCCCATACCACACCCTCGTTGTCCACCTGCAGTGCGACAATATAGTTCGGGTTGTAGGCGACATCGACGTCCTCAAGATCCATCTCGGTTTTTTGCCGGGTGTGGTGTTTGGAGTACTGCGCCGGGTCATCGGTGAACTGTATCTGATCTTTCACGACCTCATAGGCTGCACCCAGGCCGTCCTTATGGTTCCAGTTACTCCACGTGCCGTCCATATAGCGGGCAAGGCCACCTTCGGTGGCCATCCATACTTCACCCTTGTTGCCGGCGGCGAGCCCGTACACCCAGTCGTTGGGCAGCCCGCCTGAGGTATTTTCCACCGTGAACAGATCCCACTGGCTGCGGTCATCCAGGGCGCCCTGGCGGACGCGGTTGGCACCAGACCAGGTGGCGATCCAGATATCGCCATCGGCGCTCTTCAGGACGTCATACACAAATGCATCACCCAGGCCCTGCGGGATATTATAAGTGTCCCATTTTCCGTTCACCGCATCGTATAGCGACATGCCGCCACCGTAGGTGCCCACCACGAGGCGCTCGTCGATTTTGCTGATATGTAAAATACCGTTTGCCAGCAATCCGCTGCGCAGGTCGAACAGCTGGTAGTCATCCGTTTTGATGTTATAGCGAATCACACCGCCTGACGTGCCGACCCACATAAGGTCACCATCGGCCAGGATCTGTTTGACGTTGCGCTGACCGACACGGAAGTGGGTGAATTTGGCGTCGGGATTCTTATCGGAATGCAGGTGGGCGTGCCCGGATTGCGGCGGCAGCGTCGCCGGCTTCGCTTGCCCGCTTGCGGGTTCCCCGGGCGCTGCGGAATGCGCGCCTGCCGCAGCTGTCGGGTGTGGCGCCTGAGCCGTCGCTGTGGCCGGTATTTCCGCACCTGCCGTGTGCGGGGGCGCGGACTGCGATCGGCTTCCCGCCATGTAACCGGCAGCGGTACCGATACCGGCGGCAATCACGATGCCTGCAATGGTTTT
>JBDNAP010000478.1:0-10081 GCA_039768325.1 Thiogranum sp. | reverse complement strand
GCGGGTTGCGATCGATCGTGTTACCGGTGAGTACGACACATTCCGTCGTTGGGAGGTGGTCGAGGAGAGCGATGAGACTGACGAAGACGAAGAGAGCGGCTATCGATTCCCCTCCCGTCAGATTCTGCTTGAGGAAGCCCGCCAACGCGATCCCGACATCCAGGTCGCTGACCATGTCGAGGAACCCATGGAATCGGTTGATTTCGGACGTATCGGCGCTCAGACCGCAAAACAGGTCATCGTTCAGAAAGTGCGGGAAGCCGAACGTGCGCAGGTGGTGGAAGCCTACCGGGATCGAATCGGTGAACTGATCACCGGTATTGTGAAGCGTGTCGAGCGTGGCAATGTCTACCTGGATCTGGGGGGTAATGCCGAAGCCATAATCTATCGTGAAGAAATGATTCCGCGGGAAGCGGTGCGCCCCGGCGATCGTCTGCGCGGTTACCTGCAGGACGTGCGCTCGGAGCCGCGTGGCCCACAGCTGTTCGTCAGCCGCGTGGCCTCGGAATTCCTGATTGAGTTGTTCAAACTGGAAGTGCCCGAAGTGGGGCAAGGCCTGATTGAAATTCTGGGTGCTGCCCGTGATCCGGGCTTGCGTGCCAAGATCGCTGTTCTGTCCAATGACCCGCGTATCGATCCGATCGGTGCCTGTGTCGGTATGCGTGGTTCACGCGTGCAGACGGTTTCAACCGAACTGGCGGGTGAACGTGTCGATATAATTTTATGGGACGAGAATCCGGCCCAGTTCGTGATTAACGCCATGTCGCCGGCCGAGGTGGTTTCGATCGTAGTCGACGAAGACAAGAACAGCATGGACGTCGCCGTGACTACAGATCAGCTTTCACAGGCGATCGGACGAGGCGGCCAGAACGTACGCCTGGCCAGTCAGCTGACCGGCTGGGAACTCAACGTCATGGACGAGCAACAGGCTGCCGTAAAGTCGGAGGAAGAGGCGCAGGTACTGCAGAAGCTGTTCATGGATGACCTCGACGTGGACGAGGAAGTGGCAGTCATCCTGGTTCAGGAGGGATTTTCCACCGTCGAGGAAATTGCCTATGTCCCGAACAGTGAATTGCTGCAGATCGAAGAATTTGAGGAAGACATTGTCGAAGAACTGCGCGGCCGCGCACGCGATGTATTGCTGACGCGCGCCATCGCCAGTGAGGAAGGAGTCGGCGGTTCACCGCCTGCGCAGGATCTTCTGGGGATGGAGGGTATGGATAACGATCTGGCCTTCGCCCTTGCGGCTACGGGAATCGTGACCATGGAAGATCTGGCGGAACAGGCCATCGATGATCTGATGGATATCGAGGGCATGGACGAAGAGCGCGCAGGCAGATTGATCATGACCGCCCGTGCCCCTTGGTTTGCCGATGAAGAGCAGGGCTAGACATCGAGGAGATGCCTTAGGATGACCGACGTTACGGTACGACAGTTCGCAGATGTGGTGGGTTTGCCGGTTGATCGCCTGATGGTGCAACTGGATGAAGCCGGCCTGAAGATTTCCGGTGCGGATGACACTATTTCCGATACAGAAAAGATGCAGCTTCTGAGTTACCTGCGAAAAAGTCACGGTAAATCAGACTCCTTGTCGGTATCACAACCGAAAAAAGTTACGCTGAGGCGTAAATCCCACACTGAGCTGCGCACCTCGGTAAGCCGTGGCAGCGCGGCGAAAACGGTCAGTGTCGAAGTGCGCAAGAAACGCACCTATGTGAAGCGTGCGGATCTGGTTGCCGAGGAACAGGAAAGGCTGAAGCAAGAGGCCGACGAAAAAGCGAGAATACTGGCCGAACGTGAGGCCAGCCTGCAAGCGGAAAAGGAGGCCTTGCGCCGTGCCGAGGAACAAGCGGCACGTAAAGCTGAAGAAGAGGTCAAACGCGCCGAAGATGTAAAACGTCGCGAACAGGAAGAGGCGGCGCGCAAGGCTGATGAAGAGCGCAATAAAGTTGATAAGGATTCGCTTGCCCAGGCACGTGCAGCACAGGAAGCGCAACAACAGAAATCGGAACAGGACCGTAAGACAAAACGCCGTGACAGTGGCGATCAGGCCACCAAATATGGCCGCAAGGAACTCCACGTCGCCAAGGGCAAGGGTGGACGTCGCAAGAAGAAGAGGGCACCCGGATCGACCGTAGCTGTCAAGTCCTCGGGTGAGCATGGTTTTGAGATGCCCACCGCACCGGTAATCCACGAAGTGGAGATTCCAGAAGCCATTACGGTGGCGGAGCTGGCGCAAAAGATGTCTGTCAAGGGCGCAGAGCTGGTCAAGTCGCTGATGAAGATGGGCGTTATGGCCACGATTAACCAGAGCCTTGACCGGGATACTGCTTCGCTGGTGGTCGAAGAACTGGGCCACATCGCCAAGGCGGCGTCCGATCATGATCTGGAGGCCCAGATCGAACAACTTGCCGCTGGCGAGGTCAGTGGCGAAAAGGTGCCACGTCCGCCGGTGGTCACCATCATGGGACACGTTGACCACGGCAAGACTTCCCTGCTCGATTATATTCGCAGCACCCGGGTCGCTGCCGGTGAAGCGGGTGGTATTACCCAGCATATTGGCGCCTATCATGTGGAAACTCCCAGGGGCATGATCAGTTTCCTGGATACGCCCGGTCATGCCGCCTTTACCGCCATGCGCGCGCGCGGGGCCAAGGTGACGGATATTGTTATCCTGGTCGTCGCCGCCGATGATGGTGCCAAGCCACAGACTATTGAGGCGATACAGCACAGTAAAGCCGCCGAAGTGCCCCTGGTGATTGCGATCAACAAAATCGATAAGCCGGAAGCCGACCCCGACCGGGTCAAAACCGAATTGGCACAACAGGACGTGATTCCGGAAGGCTGGGGTGGTGATACCCAGTTCATCGAAGTCTCCGCAAAGACCGGGCAGGGTGTCGATGATCTGCTGGATGCGGTACTTCTGCAGACCGAATTGCTGGAATTGACTGCGGTCGAGGACTGCCCGGCTCAGGGCGTCGTCATTGAATCGGCTCTGGATAAAGGCCGTGGGCCGGTGGCCACCATACTGGTCCAGAACGGCATGTTACGCAAAGGCGATATATTGATTGCCGGTCAGGAATGGGGGCGTGTGCGGGCCATGTTCAATGAATCCGGGAGGGCGATTGAATCGGCAGGACCTTCCATTCCGGCAGTGGTGCTGGGGCTTTCCGGAACACCGGCCGCGGGTGAAGATGCTCTGGTGATCAACGACGAACGCAGGGCTCGTGAACTCGCCGAATTCCGCTATCAGAAACAACGTGAAATCAAGCTGGCGCGTCAGCAGCAGGCCAAGCTCGAAGACATGTTTGCCAATATGGGGAAAGGTGAGCAGTCGACTCTCAATATTGTCCTCAAGGCCGACGTGCAGGGCAGCGCGGAAGCCCTGCGCGATTCACTGAGCAAAATTGACGCTCAGGAAGTGTCGGTCAAGATCATTTCCTCGGGTGTCGGTGGTTTCAATGAAACCGATGCCAATCTGGCGGTAGCCTCCAATGCCATTATGATCGGTTTCAATATTCGTGCCGATGCGGCAGCACGTCGAGTTATCGAAGAAAATAGTATCGATCTGCGCTACTACAGCGTGATCTACGAAGCGATCGATCATGTAAAAGCCGCCCTGTCCGGCATGTTGGCACCGGATGTCAGTGAAAACATTATCGGCCTGGCTGAAGTGCGGGATGTCTTCAAGGCACCAAAGATCGGTGCTATTGCCGGCTGTATGGTCGTCGAAGGCGTGGTACGGCGCAGTGCTCCGATCCGTGTGTTGCGTGACAATGTCGTTATTTTTGAAGGTGAACTGGAATCCTTGCGTCGTTTCAAGGATGACGTCAACGACGTCCGCAATGGTACGGAATGCGGTATCGGTGTGAGAGGTTATAATGATGTCAAGGTTGGTGACCAGATCGAGGTCTTCGAACGGATAGAAACAGCGCGGACGGTGGCATGATCCAACCGGTGTTGTCTGCGTAGTTTTATTTCAGGACCAGAGGTCTTTCTCTTATGCCTCGAGAATTCTCAAGAACCCGCCGTGTCGGCGAGCAGCTCCAGCGTGAACTGGCAATGCTTATTCGGGACGAAGTGGACGATCCACGACTCGGTATGGTCAGTGTCTCGGCGGTGGAAGTGTCGCGTGATATGTCGCACGCAAAGGTGTTCTTTTCCACGCTGGGTGAAGCGTCGGAAGCCGATGCTTCCCTGCAGGTACTGCAGGGTGCGTCAGCTTACCTGAGAAAATTACTCGGGCAGCGTCTGAATTTACGTCACGTGCCGCAACTGCATTTCAAACAGGACCATTCCCTGGAGGAAGGATCTCGTTTAAGCGCTTTGATCGATGCCGCTGTGCGCGGCGACCGTGACGACTCCGATTAGTGAGAGGTAAACAAGGATTATGGGTCGACGGCGCGTTAGAGGTCGAGACGTCAATGGTATTCTGTTGCTGGACAAGCCATCGGGTATTACGTCCAATGATGCCCTGCAGCAGGTGAAACGCCTTTATTTCGCGAAAAAGGCCGGACATACGGGCAGTCTGGATCCATTGGCCTCCGGCGTGTTGCCGATCTGTATGGGTGAGGCCACCAAGGTTTCCGCCTTCCTGTTGGATGCCGATAAACGCTATCAGGTGCGATGTCAGCTGGGTGTACGAACGGCGACCGCCGATGCAGAGGGTGAGGTGCTGGAAACCCGGCCGGTTGGCGTCTACAGCCGGGAACAGCTGGAGTCGGTATTTGAGAAGTTTCGTGGCAGTATTGAACAGACTCCTCCCATGTATTCCGCGCTGAAACATCAAGGGCAGCGACTGTACAAGCTGGCACGCCAGGGTATCGAAGTGGAACGCGAGCCACGACCGGTGGATATCTATGAGCTGACTCTGGCCAACCAGGGAGAAGACTGGCTCGAGATCAGTGTGCACTGCTCGAAAGGCACCTATGTCCGTACACTTGTTGAAGATATCGGCGAGCGGCTCGGCTGCGGTGCGCACGTATCCGCTCTCAGACGAACCGCCGTCGGGCCGTATGGCAACGATAAGCTGGTCGGCCTGGAGGCCCTCAGGGAGTTGAAAGAAAAGGCGATGCCGGCGATGGATGAGTTGTTGCTGCCTATCGAAACAGCGCTCAGCCAGTGGCCTGACGTTGATTTGTCAACCGATGCGGCTTTTTACCTGCAGCAGGGACAGCCTGTGCTGGTGCCGCATGCACCCACCAGCGGCTGGGTTCGTCTCTATGAAGGCAACCGCAGTTTTCTTGGCATGGGAGAGATTCTGGACGATGGGCGGGTGGCGCCCAGAAGGCTGATGAAAAGCGCCTGAGCGATATCCGGCACGGAATCCCGGAAAAATTACCGCGTCGGATATCGGGCTACCGTGTTATCCGTAGCTAAGAGTTTGATGCAACAGGGTTAGGCGGTTAGAATACCCGGCCTTCGTCTGGCCTGTTCGCTGGATGACCTTTTTGGACCGATTTTGGAGTTAACAATGGCTTTAACAACCGAACAGAAACAAAAGATTGTGAGTGATTATCAGCGTTCCCAGGGCGATACCGGCTCGCCCGAAGTACAGGTGGCGATGCTGACCGCAAATATTCAGGAACTGACGCCGCATTTCCAGCAGCACAAGCACGATCACCATTCCCGTCAAGGTCTGCTGCGTATGGTCAGTAACCGCCGTAAGTTGCTTGATTACCTCAAAGGCAAAGACGTGAGCCGTTATCAGGATCTGATAGCCCGTCTGGGTCTGCGTCGCTAATAAAACCCAGTTTATAAACTAACCGCTGTAGTCAGCAGTGAGGATTAACCAGTGAATCCCATAAAAAAATCGTTCCAGTACGGTAGCCATACCGTCACCTTTGAAACCGGCGAAATCGCCCGCCAAGCCTCGGGGGCGGTCCTGGTCAGCATGGGTGATACCATCGTATTCGTCACTGCGGTTGGTTTGAAACGCGGCTCTGAAGGGCGGGATTTTTTCCCGCTCACCGTCGACTACCAGGAGCGTACCTATGCCGCCGGCAGTATTCCAGGCGGTTTTTTTCGGCGTGAAGGCCGGCCCAGCGAAAACGAAACGCTGCTGTGTCGGCTGATCGATCGGCCGATCCGGCCGCTGTTCCCCAAGGGCTTCACCAACGAAGTTCAGATCATTGCAACCGTGATGTCGCTGGATCCTGAAATCAATCCGGATATTCCCGCTCTGCTGGGTGCGTCGGCGGCCTGTTCGATTTCCGGTCTGCCATTCAGTGGGCCGGTCGGTGCGGCGCGCGTGGGTTACATCGACGGTGAGTATGTGTTGAACCCGGACATGGCACAGCTGGAAACGTCCGACCTGGATCTGGTGGTGGCGGGAACGGCCAAAGCGGTGTTGATGGTTGAGTCCGAAGCCAAGGAACTTCCTGAAGATGTCATGCTCGGTTCCGTGGTTTTCGGACACGAGCAGATGAAGGCTGCCATTAGCGCGATCGACGAGCTGGCCGCAGAAGTGAATGCACCAGCCTGGGAGTGGCAGGCGGCTGCCAGCAACGAAGATCTGGCCAAAGCGGTCGCCGATGCCAGCGCAGGCGCTTTCGGCGAAGCCTACCAGATTGCCGATAAACAGGCGCGTTATGAACGGTTAAGCAACATACGCACTGAAACCAGCAATAAGCTGGTCAGTGATGAAGACGGTGGCCCCAGCGCGGAAGACGTTCGAGGTGCGATGGATAAACTGGAGAAGAACATCGTTCGCAGCCGCATCATCGAAGGCCAGCCCCGTATTGACGGTCGCGACACCAAGACGGTTCGGCCGATTGCAGTTCGTACCGGTGTGCTGCCGAGAACCCACGGCTCCGCGTTGTTCACCCGCGGTGAAACCCAGGCCCTGGTTGTCACGACACTGGGCACCGAGCGTGATGCACAGATCATCGATGCACTGCAGGGTACATACCGCGAAAGGTTTATGTTGCACTACAACTTCCCGCCTTACTGTGTCGGCGAAACCGGTCGTGTCGGCAGTCCCAAACGCCGTGAGATCGGTCATGGTCGTCTGGCCAAGCGCGGTATTCTGGCCGTCATGCCCGATGCCGAAACGTTCCCCTACACCATTCGCGTGGTATCGGAAATCACCGAATCCAACGGCTCCAGTTCCATGGCCAGTGTCTGTGGCAGCAGTCTCTCCATGATGGACGCCGGAGTACCGCTGTCAGCACCCGTTGCCGGTGTCGCTATGGGGCTGATCAAGGAGGGCGATAACTACGCCGTTCTGACCGATATTATGGGCGATGAAGACCACCTGGGTGACATGGATTTCAAGGTTGCCGGTACGGAGAAAGGTGTCAATGCCCTGCAGATGGATATCAAAATCGATGGCATTACCAGTGAAATCATGGAGACGGCTCTGGCACAGGCCCACGATGCGCGCCTGCATATCCTCGGCGAGATGAACAAGGCGATCAACGCACCGCGTGAAGACATGTCGGAGTATGCCCCGCGCTACATCACCATGAAGATCAACCCGGATCGCATCCGCGACGTGATCGGCAAGGGCGGCGCAACCATCCGTGCACTGACCGAGGAAACCGGTGCCAGTATCGATATCGATGACAGCGGTGTTGTAAAGATTGCTTCTGTCGATCAGGCTGCCGGCGAAGAGTGTCGTCGTCGCATTGAACAGTTGACCGCCGATGTCGAGGTTGGCTCTGTCTATGAGGGCAAGGTGGTCAAGTTGATGGATTTTGGTGCATTCGTGACCATACTGCCTGGCAAAGATGGGCTTGTTCACATTTCCCAGATCAGTGAGGAGCGGGTAGAAAAAGTCAGCGACAAGCTGTCCGAAGGCGACACCATCAAGGTCAAGGTGCTGGAAGTCGACAAGCAGGGCAGAATCCGCCTGAGCATGAAGGCCGTTGGCGAAAACTAGTGCACCCGGCCGCTGCTAAACGAGGCAGCGGTCATAAAGGCAGTCACCGCAGATAAAGTTTCGGTGGTGGCTGTACCTTTGGGAGCTTGTGGGCCTTTCAGGCCTCACGCGCAAGGGCGTCGGTCTTTCCGAACGAGTTGCGCAGATATTCGACCATGTCCAGAGCCGTGATGACACCCGAGATCTTCTTGTTGTTCGTCACAAACAGGCGATGGATATGCCCTTTGACCATGGTGTCGGCAGCTTCCTCGATACTGGCATTTTCATCCACTTCGAAAATCATGGGTGTCATGAGATCCCGCACAGTAGCCGATGATTCCTGTTCCACATGAAAGCTGGTGGCCTCTTCCTGAGTAACCTGCATTTCCAGCGTATGAAGATAGTATTCATGCGTATCGTGTACCTCCGCGCGGTTTTCCGGCATGCTGTCATAACGAACGATGTCGGTCAGCGACACCACACCGATGAGTTCACCATCGTCCGATGTAACCGGTGCCCCGGATATCTGATTGTCGGTAAGGAAGCGTGCCAGTCGGTGTAGTGGCCAGCTGTCCTCGACAGAGAGAACGTCACACTGCATGATACTGCTTACTGTGGTGTCTGCTTTCATCGTTTAGTACTCCTGTGCTCCGTCCGGTTAAAAGCCTAGCAGGCTGACTGTTCGAGCGACTTGATCCTGGTCAATCCCGGTTCGCTAAATTGCTGGATTCCCAGGTCGGTGATACATTCAGAATTCGGCTTCTTCAATTTGCAGGTAGGCCAGGCTGATATGTTTGCCGAGTTCTGCCTCGAATCCTGACCAGTCGGCATATTCCTTCAGTGCTTCTGCGACTTGCGGCTTCATTTCAAAATCACTCATGCCCTCGTCATAGTAACGTTTTACGCTCGCATAGAGAATTTCCAGGTAACTGCGGAAACGTTCGGGTACGGACTTATCACCGGTCGGACCGTGCCCCGGGACATAAACGGTCGAATTGGTCTCGAGGATATTCGTACAGGCCTGGATATTGCCCTGGATATCACCATCATCGATGCGGGGCAAGCGTTCATTGAGGGCGTTATCGCCCAGGAACGTTACCGAGGCTTCCGGGATTTCCACCATGATATCCGAGGTGGTGTGTGCTTTGCCGTAATAATGAATACGGAAGGTATAGTCTCCGATGCGGAACTCTTCACCGTGACCAACGGGTTTGCTCGGGCCGACGACTTGCGTGCCCCTGGTCTTGCCTTCGGTAAGCCGCTCCATGAGTTCAACCCAGTTCTGGCCTTCACCGGCCTTGATCAATTCGATCATATTGGGGTGACCGTAGATGGGGGCTTGCGGATACGCCGCTCTGACGGCCTGATTGCCGAGCCAGTGGTCGCCGTGGATATGCGAGTTGAAGACAGCGACAACCGGTTTATTCGAGATCTTTTTCACAACGCGCAATACCATTTCACCGGACTGAACACTGGCGCCCGGATCCATGATAACAACACCTGCGGAAGTGACGACAATGCCGGGATTATTCATAAAACCCTGGTTCTTAGGATTGGGCGATTCCAGTGGGCCGTGTATGACATAAATATTCTCGGCTATCTGGTCAACGGGGTAATCCGGGACTTCGGGGGCTGTCTCTGCCAGCACGGAAAAAGGCAGCCAGAAAATCAGGCTAACAACCTGTTGCAATCGCAGCATCATGAGGCATGGGTCTCCTGTGATGTATATTCTGTCTGGTTGGGTGTGGCGCCGGCTGTTAACTGTGTCCTCGTCACTACCGGAACAGCACTGCGCTTCGACGCGGCAGCGCGGCCAGCATGCGACAGTCCGCCAGTGAGTCAAGCTGGACTTTCGGGACCGCCGGTCATGCCCTCCCGCTCTTCCAGGGACATAACGCAACCGTCGGGCGTACAGGCATCTATTCACCAGGTGAATTGGCCCGCGCAAGCCTAGCTGAATCGCCGACAGGCGACAGAGTGTGCCCTGAGGCACGGCGCGTGCCACAAGCTGCCGGCCAGGCTATATACGTCCTGATAAACAGTATAGCCGGTCCTGTGACGAACAGTATCTATCCTTAATGGCGGGTAGTGCAATTAAAAAAGGGCTTGCAAGCCGAATGGCGCTAAGTTAAGCCTATTTAAACCATTGTAGTTAAGCCTATTTAAACCATTGTAGGGTCGAATTCATTCGACCAACCACGTTGCCATACCATCTATCAT
>JBDNAP010000477.1:0-5844 GCA_039768325.1 Thiogranum sp. | reverse complement strand
TCCACCAAAGAAGTTGTGGACGTATGAGAGTGAGTGGCTGAGATGTCCAGGTTACAAAATCAGTATCGCGATGAAGTTGTCAAAAAGCTCCAGGAGCAGTTTGACTATAAGAACGTGATGGAAGTGCCGCGTATTACCAAGATCACCCTCAATATGGGTGTGGGCGAAGCGATCGGCGACCGTAAGGTGATGGATAACGCCGTCGGCGACATGGAAAAAATCGCCGGCCAGAAGGCCATCGTCCGTAAGGCGCGCAAGTCTGTTGCCGGCTTCAAGGTTCGCGAAGGATGGCCTATCGGCTGCAAAGTGACGTTACGCCGGGAGCGTATGTACGAGTTTCTGGATCGCCTCGTCAATATCGCGATACCGCGAATTCGCGACTTCCGTGGTATGAGTCCAAAGGCCTTTGATGGGCGAGGCAATTACAACATGGGTATCCACGAGCAGATTATTTTCCCGGAAGTGGACTACGACAAGATCGATGTGTTGCGTGGTATGGATATCAATATTACCACCAGCGCCAAGACTGATGAGGAAGGACGCGCATTGCTGGCCGCGTTTAACTTCCCGTTCAAGAACTGAGGACCGGAATACCATGGCAAAGACTTCCATGATCCAGCGTGAAATCAAGCGCGCCAAAACGGTAAAGAAATACACCAAGAAGCGTGCCGAGCTGAAGGCGATCATCGGCGATGTGAACAAGTCGGATGAAGAACGTTATGATGCCCGGTTGAAATTACAGGCGCTGCCGCGCAATGCCAGCCCATGCCGTCAGCGTAATCGCTGTCGCCTGACCGGACGCCCGCACGGTTATTACCGCAAGTTTGGTCTGTCCCGCAACAAGTTGCGCGAACACGCCATGCAGGGTGACATTCCGGGTCTGGTCAAGGCCAGCTGGTAGCAGTACAGATTGATTAGAGGTACGTAAACTATGATGACGGATCCCATTGCCGATATGCTGACCCGAATCCGGAATGGCCAGCGGGCGGGCAAGATTTCGGTGTCCATGCCAGCTTCGAAACTGAAGCAGTCCATCGCGCAGGTACTGAAGGACGAAGGTTATATTTCCGGTTTCCAGGTCAGCGACGAAGCAGGTAAAGCGCTGATGAGTGTTGATCTCAAGTACTACGAAGGTCGGCCGGTCATTGACAATATCAAGCGCGTCAGCCGCCCCGGTTTACGGATCTATAAAGCGAATGACGAACTGCCTAAAGTGCAGGGTGGCCTCGGAGTTGCGATTGTATCGACTTCCAAGGGTGTTATGAGTGATCGAGCTGCACGTGCCGCCGGTGAAGGTGGCGAAGTGTTGTGCTACGTATCTTGATGAGTACAGGTCATGTCCAGAGTTGCAAAACAAGAGGTTGAATTGCCATCCGGTGTCGAAATCAAAATCGATGGTCAGGCGGTAACGGTCAAAGGCAGCAAAGGCTCATTGCAGCGCGATGTCCACAGTTCTGTGGATATCAGACAGGATGACAATGTTCTGCGGTTCGCGCCTAAAGACGGTTCCAAAATCTCCATGGCCCTGGCAGGAACGATGCGTGCCCTGGTGAACAATATGGTCAAAGGTGTCAGTGAGGGGTTTGAGAAGAAACTCCAGCTGGTCGGCGTGGGATACCGTGCCCAGGCCCAGGGCAATAAATTGAATCTGACCCTGGGATTTTCCCACCCGGTGGATTATGCGGTACCCGAGGGGATTACCGTGGAGACTCCCAGCCAGACTGACGTTGTGGTCAAGGGCGTGGATAAACAAAGGGTCGGGCAGGTTGCTGCGGAGATTCGCGCCTATCGGCCACCGGAACCCTACAAGGGCAAGGGTGTCAAGTACGCCGATGAAGTCATCGCGCGTAAGGAAGCGAAAAAGAAATAAAGGTATCAGTATGGACAAGAAAGCATCACGACAGCGCCGCGCGAGAAAGACCCGCGCCACGATCCGCGAACTGGGCAGACCTCGCCTGTGTATTCATCGTACGCCGCGTCATATTTATGCGCAGCTAATCGATGGCACCGGGGACAAGGTGCTGGCGAGCGCATCAACTCTGGACAGTGAACTGCGCAAGGAGATGAAGGGTACCGGGAACACGGCTGCAGCCGCCGCAATCGGCAAGGCTGTGGCTGAGCGGGCCAGGGCGGTTGGCGTTACTGCTGTGGCTTTCGATCGTTCCGGTTTCAAATATCACGGCCGTGTTAAGGCGCTGGCGGATGCCGCGCGTGAAACCGGTCTGGAATTCTAAAAAAGGGTTTTCACTATGGCGCATGTCGATAACCAGATGAATTCGGACGGTCTGCAGGAAAAGCTGATCGGGATCAACCGTGTCGCCAAGGTGGTAAAGGGTGGTCGCCAATTCGGCTTTGCAGCGCTTACCGTGGTAGGTGATGGAGAGGGCCGGGTCGGCTTTGGGCGCGGGAAAGCGCGCGAAGTGCCGGTTGCAATCCAGAAGGCAATGGAGAATGCGCGCAAGAACATGACGCAGGTGGCCTTGAAAGACGGTACTCTGCAGTATCCGATTACAGCCCATTTCGGAGCTGCCAAAGTGTATATGCAGCCCGCTTCTGAAGGGACCGGCATCATTGCCGGTGGCGCCATGCGCGCCGTGTTCGAAGTGGTCGGTGTTCGCGACGTGCTGGCCAAGTGTATCGGCACCAACAACCCGATTAATGTGGTGCGGGCAACCATGGTAGGGCTGGCTGCAATGACTTCGCCGGAAACGGTTGCCGCCAAGCGTGGTAAAAAGGTTGAAGAGATCCTGGAGTAAAGCATGACTGACAAGAAAGTAAGAGTGATTCTGCTTAAAAGCACCAGCGGTCGATTGAAATCGCACCGTGCCTGTGTGCTTGGTCTGGGTCTGCGCCGTATCGGTCACAGTGTTGAAGTAACAGACACGCCGGAAAACCGCGGCATGATCAACAAAGTATCCTACTTGCTCCAGGTAGAGGAAGCATAATATGCGACTGAATACATTACGCCCGGCAGCGGGCAGCAGGCCGTCGGCCAAGCGCCGCGGACGTGGCATTGGTTCGGGTCTGGGCAAGACCGGTGGGCGCGGCCACAAGGGCCAGAAATCCCGTTCCGGTGGTTTTCACAAGATCGGTTTTGAAGGTGGTCAGATGCCCTTGCAGCGTCGGCTGCCCAAGGTCGGTTTTACCTCACGCAAATCCCGCGTGAGCGAGGAAGTACGCCTGAACGAGCTGCAGCTGGTTGAGGGTGAAGCCGTTGATCTGGCTGCGCTCAAGGCTGCGGGTGTCATTAAACAGGGCACCCTGTATGCCAAGGTTGTGGTATCGGGTGAAATCAACAAGGCCGTGACAGTTCGTGGCCTTGGTGTCAGTAAAGGCGCACGCGCGGCAATTGAAGCCGCCGGCGGCAAGATCGAGGAATAAGCGGGTGTGCCACTAATGGCTGGTCCTGGTGCAGGTCTGAGCGGAGGACTCGGAGATCTGGGTAAACTGACGGAGTTGCGTCATCGCATCCTGTTTGTGCTGGGCGCGATTCTTGTTTTCCGCATAGGATCTTTTATCCCGCTGCCGGGCATTGATCCCCACGTTCTGGAGGTGTTGGTCGAGCAGCAGAAAGGAACCATCCTGGACATGTTCAATATGTTCTCGGGTGGTGCGCTGAGTCGGCTGTCACTGTTTGCGCTGGGCATCATGCCGTACATTTCGGCGTCGATTATCATGCAGTTGTTGTCCTATACCGTGCCGGCGCTGGAGCAGATCAAGAAGGAAGGCGAAGCCGGAAGACACAGGATTACCCAGTACACGCGTTACGCTACCGTGGTGCTGGCAACCTTTCAGGCGATTGGTATTTCGACGGCTTTGCAGGGCCAGGTGGTGGGTGCGCAGCCCCTGGTTGTTTTACAAGGCCTGCCGTTTGTGATTTCGGCGGTCGCCTGTCTGGTAACGGGAACCCTGTTCCTGATGTGGCTGGGTGAGCAGGTAACGGAGCGCGGTGTCGGTAACGGTATTTCCATCATTATCTTCTCGGGTATTGTGGCCGGTCTGCCGGCGGCCGTTGGTGGTTCGCTGGAGCTTGTGCGTACCGGGGAAATGAATACGCTGAGTATCCTGTTCCTGTTCGCGCTGGTGCTGGCAGTAACCGCATTTGTCGTTTTTGTCGAGCGGGGTCAGCGGCGAATCACCGTGAACTATGCCAAGCGCCAGCAGGGCCGCAAGATGTACGCCGCCCAGAGTACCCATTTGCCCTTGAAACTGAACATGGCCGGTGTTATTCCGCCGATTTTCGCATCCAGTATTATTCTGTTTCCAGCAACGGCGGGACAGTGGTTTGGCAGTAACGAGGGCATGGGCTGGTTGAAGGATATCTCTTCCACCCTGTCTCCCGGGCAACCCCTGTACATATTGTTTTATGCGATGGCGATCATTTTCTTCTGCTTTTTTTATACGGCTATCGTCTTTAATTCGAAGGAGACGGCGGACAACCTGAAGAAGTCGGGTGCTTTTATCCCCGGTATACGGCCCGGTGAACAGACCGCGCGCTATATTGACGGTGTGATGACGCGTCTGACGCTGGCGGGTGCTATTTACATTACCGCAGTCTGTTTGCTGCCTGAATTTTTGATTTTGTACTGGAATGTGCCCTTCTATTTTGGCGGCACCTCCTTGTTGATTATCGTGGTGGTGGTCATGGACTTTATGGCCCAGGTGCAGTCGCTTATGATGTCGCACCAGTATGAAGGGCTGATGAAAAAGGCCAATCTCAAGGGCCACGGCCGCGCCGGTCTGCTGCGGTAGACCAGAATATAATAGGTGAAACCATGAAAGTACGTGCCTCAGTAAAACGCATTTGCCGTAATTGCAAAATTGTCCGTCGCAAGGGTGTGATCAGGGTCATCTGCAAGGATGGCCGACACAAGCAGCGACAGGGCTGATCGCCGCTGCAAACACCTAGTTTTGAATTGATATAAAGGACTGAATCCGGTATTGTTGCGGGTTTCGTGCATCGCAACCGGTTGGTCCCGTTGAGGAGATAGGGTTCATGGCTCGAATAGCCGGGATTAACGTTCCACCACAGAAGCACGCGGTAATCGCGCTGACGTCCATTTACGGAATCGGTCGTACCACGGCGCTTAAAATTTGCGACGCCAGCGGTGTCAAGCCGGAAGCGAAGATCAAAGATCTCTCCGAATCCGAAATTGAAACCATTCGAGGCGAGGTCGCCAAGTTGACGGTGGAAGGCGATCTGCGCCGCACGCTGTCCATGAATATCAAACGCCTCATGGACCTGGGTTGTTACCGCGGCATGCGCCACCGCCGTGGATTACCCCTGCGTGGTCAGCGTACCCGCACCAATGCGCGCACCCGGAAGGGCCCGCGTCGCCCGATTCGTCGATGAACAAGTTGCTGGTAACAGGTATTTAACATGGCTAATCCGTCAACAAGTCGTACGCGCAAGAAGGTTAAAAGGAATGTGGTCGACGGTATCGCCCATATTCATGCGTCATTCAACAACACTATTGTGACTATCACCGATCGGCAGGGAAACGCATTGGCATGGGCGACCTCCGGTGGTTCCGGTTTCCGCGGTTCACGCAAGAGTACGCCGTTCGCGGCGCAGGTTGCCGCCGAGCGTGCCGGGGAGATAGTCAAGGAATACGGATTGAAAAATCTTGAAGTCGAAGTCAAGGGCCCCGGCCCGGGCCGTGAGTCCGCGGTGCGTGCACTCAATAACGCCGGCTTCCGGATTACAAATATTACCGATGTGACCCCCATTCCGCACAACGGTTGCCGTCCGCCTAAGAAGCGGCGCGTTTAGGGCGGAGGAGACTAAATGGCTAAGTATGTTGGACCCAAGTGTCGCCAGTGCCGTCGGGAAGGCACCAAGTT
>JBDNAP010000476.1:0-11293 GCA_039768325.1 Thiogranum sp. | reverse complement strand
CGCCCCGTTTCATTCATATACCGCGAGAAGACCGCTACATCCCCGCTGAATGCGGCAGCCGAACGTTCGTCCGGACTGTCAGCCACGCCCCCGACTACTCATCAAACAACTCTTTGTCAAAGAAATCCGGCTCGGGCGGATCACCATCATGGATCTCGTTCCAACGTTTCTGCCGGAAAGCTTCGCGCACCTGCAGGTACTCGTCGACCGCCGCAGTATCCAGCACTTCGGAAGCCGACAACAGCTCGGCACGCTCGCTGATCAGCAACAGGGCAAAGGCGGCGTAGCGCGGACTTTCCCGGCTCACCACATACTGGATGGGGTCCAGTTCGAATGCGAATTGCAATCCAATACCGGCCGCATCGCGCGCTGTACTGGGGCCCAGTAGCGGCAGCACCAGATACCAGCCTTCACCAAAGCCCCAGACACCAAAAGTCTGACCGAAATCCTCGTTATGTGGTTCCAGTCCCCAGCCGGTAGCAACATCAAACAAGCCGAAAACACCAAACGTTGTATTGAAGATCAGGCGCATGGTATCACCCGCCGCCTGACTCGGCTTGCCCTGCAGGGCATTGTTGACAATCGTGAGTGGCTCGTAAAGGTTGGAAAAGAAATTACGCACACCAGTCCGCGCCGGGGACGGAATGTACTCCTGATAACCTTCCGCGACCGGCTTCAATACGGCCCGGTCCAGCGCATCATTAAACTTGTAGATCGCACGATTCAGGGGTTCCAGCGGATCATTCGCCTCCTCGGTGGGGGGGCGAACCGCGCATCCCGCCAAAACGACGATCAGCAATGCACTCCAGGTCACGTTTATTATTTGTGCCATAGTATTCCTTGTTGGAGTTACTTCTTTACGTGACGAATCATTCGCTTGCGCCGTCTTTCCTGTCTGGGCGTCAATTTGTTGCGTCTGCCTTCATAGGGATTATCACCTGTTTTGAACTCCAGGCGGATGGGTGTACCCACCAGCCGCAGCACTTTTCGAAAATAATTGTTCAAATAGCGCTTGTAAGTCTGCGGCAAGCGCGCTGTCTGATTACCGTGAATCACAATTATAGGTGGATTCTGCCCACCCTGATGGGCATAACGCAACTTGATTCTGCGCCCCTGGACCAGAGGCGGTTGATGCCCATGGACTGCCTGCTCCAGCAGCCGGGTCAGTTCAGGGGTACCGAATTTTCTGACCGCGGACCGGTAAGCGGCCCGTACCGCGTCGAACAAATCGCCAACACCGCTGCCGTGTAGTGCGGAAATGAAATAGCGCCCTGCGAAATCCAGGAACGGCAACCTGCGCTCCAGCTGGTCGCGAAACCAACGGCGCCGTTCGTCATCGAGACCATCCCATTTATTGATTGCCAGAACCAGCGCTGTACCACTCTCGACAATATGCCCTGCCAGGGTGGCATCCTGTTCAGACACTTCATCACCCTGGGCATCCAGCACCAGTATGACGACATTGGCATCGTTTATCGCCTGCAACGTTTTTATAACACTGAATTTCTCGATCGCTTCACTGACTTTACTGCGCCGCCGCACCCCTGCCGTATCGATTAAAGTATATTCCTGTCCATCGCGTTCAAACGGAATATAGATGCTGTCGCGGGTGGTGCCCGGCTGATCAAATGCCAGCACACGTTGCTCGCCCAGCATGCGATTGATCAGCGTCGATTTCCCTACATTAGGACGACCGACAACGGCGATGCGAATGCCTCTGGCATCAACCGGCACTCCCTCCCCCGTATTCTCAGGTCCCGGCAGTTCGGCCAACACGTGATTGATCAGAGAATTGACGCCACGGCCATGCGCAGCCGCAATGTGCAGCGGTTCCCCCAACCCAAGGGCGAAGGCTTCGGCGGTGACTGCCGTGGCATCCATGCCATCCACCTTGTTCAAAGCCAGATAGCCGGGTTTGCCACTGCGACGCAGGCGCCGGGCAATCTGCTCATCGCTGAGATTAATGCCGTCGCGGGCATCGAGCAGGAAGATGACGGCGTCGGCCTCATCTACAGCAAACCATACCTGGTCGGCCATCAGACGATCCAGACCCCGCTCATCCCCGACCAGACCACCGGTATCGACGACCAGGTAAGGGGCGTCACCCAATTTGCCGTTTCCGTACTGCCGATCACGTGTCAGGCCCGGATAATCCGCCACCAGCGCGTCACGGCTTCTCGTCAAGCGGTTAAACAGCGTTGACTTGCCAACGTTCGGACGACCGATCAGTGCAATAACGGGAAGCATCGAAAATCGCGGACAGATTTAAGATCCATTCCCGAGTGGCTCAAGCTGGTAAAAAGCCAGTTTCCCGCCCGCACCCAGGACCAACAGACGATTTCCGGGCAACGCGGCCGGCGGCACCTGGATGCCGTCACTGTCGACACGTACGCGGCCGGCAATAGAACCGTCGCTGCGCGATAACAGGTGAATGTAGCCTGCGTAGTCGCCTACTGCCACATAGTCATCGATGACCGTCGGAGCGGTCAGGGAACGGTGGCGTAACTTGCCCTGTTTCCACAACGAAGCTCCACTGCGCCGGTCCAGGGCCCAGACCTCGCTGTCTGCATCACTGATATAGACCTGCCGTCCGTCGACCGCAATACCGGCATAGGCCGACATATCGCGATTCCAGATCTGGCGGCCATCCTGCAGGCTTATTGCCACCAGGCTTCCCTGGTAGCTGGTGACATAAAGAACACCGTCGCTGATAACGGGATCCGCATCAATGTCGACAATACGCTGTAACTCGGAACGCCCTCGCGAAATAGCAACATCGGCCTCCCAGATCTGACGCCCGCTTTCGACCTCCAGTGCGGTCATTTTGCCACTGGCAAAACCTGCCATAACCAGACCTTCTTCAACCAGCGGTGTACTGGTACCACGCAGTGTCAACACGGGAGCTGAACGATCGTGGATCCAGACCCTTTCTCCGCTTTCCGCGTTCAGACCGGCAATATTACCGTCCACAGTCTGCACAATGACCACGTCTTCATAGATCTGTGGTACCGACAACACCTCGCTGGATACCGATGTACGCCAGCGTTCTTCACCGCTATCTGCAGACAGCGCTATGAGATCGGCTTCACTGCTTCCTACCAGTACCAGGCCTTCTCCCACACCGGGGCCCGCCGAAATGGCCACCCCGGTTTTGCTGCGCCAGAGGTTTTTCCCCTGTTCCAGCTCATACGCCCAGACACTGCCATTCCTGTCAGCGGCGTAAACACGCTCATCAACAACCGCCGGTACCAGCTTTACCAGCTGTTCATCGGTGCCATCACCGGTACCGCGACTCCAGAGACTGCGCAAACGAACCTGCTTATCAAAGGATTCGAGCTCGGCAGGCGGTTCTGAGTTGTCCTCATCGCCAAACAGGGAACAGCCGGTTAAAACAATAACAGCGGCCAGCAACGAAATAACAGACCGAATCATTGGCCTGGATCGACAGCACCGGAAACATTTTCATACTTGGCGGTCAGATACGCCTGATTTGGCGCCTGTGCGGGCATTTGATCGAGGGCCTTTTTATAGGCACTGGCCGCCAGGGCCGGTTCATTTTGCGCCATTGCCAGGTCACCTTCCAGTTCTGTATACAGATAGTGGTAAGCGCCCGGATCCGTAACCGTGCCCAGCAGCTGGGCTGCCGACTCGTACTGTTGCTGTTCAATCATCATCCGCACCAGACGCATCCGCGCCGTGTGCTTGATCTCCATCG
This sequence comes from Thiogranum sp., assembly GCA_039768325.1. Lineage (GTDB taxonomy): Bacteria > Pseudomonadota > Gammaproteobacteria > DSM-19610 > DSM-19610 > Thiogranum. The sequence continues at coordinate 7,578 of JBDNAP010000476.1, read as the reverse complement.
ACTCAGCATGATCCAGTGCCCACTGCAACTGGGCTTGCGCTGCAGCAAACTCATTTTCCTTTACAGCAAGTTTGGCCAGCAGCAGTGAGGCAAGCGACGCATAGTTTGAGCCGGTATAATTGGTAATCAATTCACTGGCCTGTTTGCGCGCTGCTCCTGCGTCACCGCTGTTTGCCGCCATCATCATCTGCGCGTAGATATTTGACGCGCTCAATGCCTGGGTTTCCCGGTAACTGAACCAGGCCTTACCTCCCAGCAGGATGGCACCGCCCAGCAGCAGGCCGGTAATGATCGAACTGCCGTTCTCCTTCCACCATTTTCTTAACGCGTCTAGCTGCTCTTTTTCCGAGGCAGGTATATCCATCGGATTATCTCCCAATACAGAGGGGCCAGATTTGAAATCTGTCCCCGTTCATTAATATTTACCAGTCAAACAGCTGGGCAAGCCGGCCAGCCAGCGCATCGTAAGAGACTGTTTCCTGGTCATTGCGTTCACGCAGAGGCTTGATACCGACTTCACGCCTTTGCGCCTCGTCTTCACCCAGTACCAGGGCATAACGCGCTCCACTGCGGTCGGCCTTTTTAAACTGAGTCTTGAAACTACCGCCGCCACAATGGGTCACTATACGCAATTTCGGCAACGCGTCACGCAAGCGCTCGGACAACAAGAAACCCTGACGCTGCGCCTCCCCTCCCACCGTCACTATATAGAGATGAGGTGCTGCATCCGGCAGCTCGATGCCCTGGTTTTCAAGCAACGCGATTATACGTTCCAGTCCCAACGCAAAGCCCACGGCAGGCGTTGCCCGCCCCCCCAGGTACTCCATAAGCACATCGTAACGGCCGCCGGCACATACCGTGCCCTGCGCACCCAACTGATCGGTAACCCACTCAAAAACGGTGCGACCATAATAATCCAGACCGCGAACAAGCCGCGGGTTGATGTCATAATCAAGCCCGGCAGCATCCAGCAATTCACACAGGGTGTCAAAATGTGCCTGCGAATCTTCATCAATATAGTCAGCGAGTCTGGGGGCCTCCTCGAGTAGCGCCTGTACCTGCAGATTCTTGCTGTCGAGGATACGCAAGGGATTGGTTTCCAGGCGCCGCTGACTGTCCGCATCGAGCTGCTCGTAAACGGTCTTCAGGTAGACCACCAGATCATCCCGGTATCGATCGCGTGCTTCACTGGTTCCCAGTGAATTCAACTGCAGAGTCAGTCGCTGCAGGCCCAGTCGCTGCCACAAGCGTGCCGTCAACATAAGAAGCTCAGCATCGACATCCGGCCCCGCAAGCCCGAACACTTCCACACCAATCTGGTAAAACTGGCGATAACGCCCTTTCTGCGGGCGTTCGTAGCGGAACATCGGGCCCGTATACCAAAGGCGCTGCGCCTGGTTGTGGGTGAGGCTGTGCTGTATACAGGCGCGCACGCAGCCCGCTGTTCCCTCCGGGCGCAGGGTCAGGCTGCTGCCATTACGGTCCTCGAAGGTATACATTTCCTTTTCTACGATATCCGTCACTTCACCAATCGAGCGTTTGAACAACTCGGTTTTCTCAACGATCGGCATGCGGATTTCGCGGAATCCGTATGAATCAAGAACCGCGCGAATGGTGTCTTCCGCGAACTGCCACACGGATGACTGCTCCGGCAGAATGTCGTTCATACCACGTATCGCTTGCGGGGCATCCGCCATATCAATCGTCCAGGGTAAGGCGTGCCACTTTGCCGCGCTGATGCGATGTTAGATCCACCGCCTCACCCCGGTAGGTGAGTTCAACGCCGGGCGCATTACCGAGTAGAATCTGTATCGGCGGTTCAGCACGAACCGTGCGCACGCTACCGGCAGGCTGTGTACCGACCACCAGCTTGCGTCCATTGGCTTCCATCTCCACCCAGCTGTCTTCGATGAAGCGCATCTGTATGACTGCAGGGCCAACCGCTTGAGACGCAGGCTTGGGAGACTCCGGCGATTTTTCTTTATCAAGCTCTGCCTCGATACTAAGCGCCTGCTGTGGCTCAGACTGTTCATCTTCGTCATAATCCGGCTGGTCGACAGGCACTTCCCCGGCCCCGGATTCGGCGGCTTCGGGCACCTCCACCTCGATGACTGCTTCATCCCCGACCGGCGATTCATCCGGCACTGACAATAAAACGGATTCGGCGGACTGTTGAGATTCTTCCGATTCTTCCGAACCTGCCAGTGGCAGCTGTAACTGATCTGACACCGGTTCAATGCTACGCTGTGACCATAGACGTTCCACGGCGGGCACACCGTAGATAATCATGACGGCCAGAGCAGCCAGTGCCAGACTCCACACCAGCCATTTCCCACGCGGCAATGAAACACCCGATCGACGCATGCCGACGCGCTTTAGTGGTGCCGGCCGGTACTCACTCAGCAACGGTAGCTGTGCTGTCAAAGACGCATCGTCAAGACCCAGCAGGCGTGCATAGGACCTGACATAACCACGCAGAAAAGTTGACGCCGGCAACTTTGCCTCATCCCCGCTTTCGATGGCGCGAACCACTGCCGGCTGCAGATGAAGATCGGCAGCAACCGATTCCAGACTGCGTTGCTGCTCCTCGCGGGCCGCAGCCAGCGTGACGCCAACAGAGGTCAGCCCGGCCTGCCGTTCCTGGTTCGTATCGGCTTCCCTATCGTTCAAGCTGCTTGCGCTCCCACTGTACCAGCGCCTGGGTTTCGTCCGACTCGGGGTGCTGATTCTTGAGTACCAGGGCATAACTGGCCATCGCGTTCCTGTCGTCGAGTGCTGCTTCCGCGCGCACGCCGATCCACAAGAACTCGGGTGTCAGGGTTTCCACTTCCTGCAAACGCTGCAGATAAGCCCTGGTAGCGAGATATTTCTGTTGCGCAAAGCTGCTGCGTATCATATCGCGCAGTGCGGGTTTGTACTTCGGGTTCACCTGCAAGGCACTACGGAAATACTTGTCCGCCAGTTCCATATCCGGGCGTTTTCGTGCACAGATCCCGGCATTGGTATAGACCATCTCCGGGTAACGATAGAGAGGATCCTTCAGCGCTGCCATAAACATTTTATCGGCCTCTTCGAGGCGCCCGTTGCGGCACATATACTGTCCATAATTGTTCAGCGTCAGCGAATCTCTCCGATTCAGGTTGTAGGCCTTGCGGTAGTGTTTGTCAGCCAGCTTATCTTCACCGAGTTTTTCGTACAGAATCGCTATGGAAGTGTGTGCGAGCTGGTAATTCGGATCCTGCTTGATGGCCTTTTTCAACTTTTCCATGGAAGATTCGTACATGCCTTCGCGCATGTACTCGATTCCCAGCTGGGTATTGATTTCAGCAGGCTCCTGTTTTGTCTCTTTCTTGCTGGAGCCACTCTGAAACGACGAACAGGCGCCAAGCAATGAAACTGTCAACACCATACACACCACAAAAAAACTACGCATCAACTCAGGCCTCCGGTTGCGTCTGTTGCAAAGCGCTCTCGACGCCGCGTACGATCCTTGAAATCACCCGCCAGCTGCCCACAGGCGGCGTCGATATCGTCTCCCCGCGTCTTGCGGGTAATAGTCACGATTCCTGAACGATGCAGGATGTCACGAAAACGTTCAATACGTTCCGGGCTGCTCCTGCGGTAAAGCGCTGCCGGAAACGGGTTAAAGGGGATCAGGTTCACCTTGGACGGTACATGCTGCAACAACTGCGCCAGCGCTCGCGCCTGCTTGTCACTATCATTAACGCCATCCAGCATGACATACTCAACCGTGAGCCGACGCCGTCCCTCACCGACATAGCTTTTACACGCCTGCAGGACTTCACGAATAGCATACTTCTGATTCAGCGGCACCAGCTTGCTGCGCAACTCATCATCCGCGGCATGCAACGACAGGGCCAGGCTGATGTCCGTCACCTCTGCCAACTGCTGAAGGCCCGGTACCACACCCGCTGTACTCAGGGTCACCCGCCGCTTGGATAAGGCATAGGCGAAATCATCCTGCATCAGATGAGTGGCGCGCACCACGTTGTCAAAATTCAGCAGAGGCTCCCCCATGCCCATGAACACGACATTGGATACGGGCCGTGAAGCATCGCCGCCGAGCAGGCGGTTTGCCGTCCACAGCTGGCCGATAATTTCCGCGGTCGACAGGTTCCGGTTAAACCCCTGCCGGGCGGTTGAACAAAAGCTGCAATTGAGTGCACAGCCCACCTGCGAAGAGATACACAAGGTGGCCCGCTCGGCCTCCGGAATGTATACGCTTTCAATACGGTTTCCATCGGCGAGTTCAAACAACCATTTGCGGGAACCATCCGCAGAGCTCTGATCGGCAACAACAGTCAGACCACGAATCTCGGCTACCGCCTGCAGATCTTCACGCAGCGCCTTGCTGAGGTTTGTCATGGCGTCGAAATCCGCGACGCCCTGCTGGTGAATCCACTTTACAAGCTGTTGGGCGCGAAAAGATTTTTCACCACGGGCTTCAAACCAGGCTGCCATGGCCGCCCGGTCGAAATTCATCAAGTTCTGTTTTTTCTTGTCCATGCCTATAACTACAGGTCAAAACTGTCCGGCACGGCAAATCAGCGAGCGGCTCTACTGGCACACACTTACTACGCCCTGCGCTTTAAATCGAATCTTTGTTAAATTCCCGAAAAATCTGTGGCTTAGCCAACCGTACTTTAATTCCCTAGTGTACCTGCTCAGCCGGGATGCAGGCAATCTGGATCAGCAAGTTGAGGGCGCGAACGGTGCGCCGACAAGCGCCGAAGCCGCTCACAATCACACATATAACACAATGATTCAATTAATAAAACAATGTACCAGCGCTGGCTGCCGGCAAACTTTCCAGCGCATTTCTCGAGTTACCCGGGATGGTCTGATGACCGCCTTACCTGGAACCCAAACCACAATTGCAGGCTGCAGGAGCGGCTATTGTTGTTTTCTGGTGGATTTATTCCGCGACTCGAATGCCGCCACCCACCGCCGATTCAACCGTACAGATTATTCCCGCTCTTCAATCCACGCCATTTGAATGGCTTCGAGGATTTTCTCACCGGAATGTCCCGGGTCATCGTCAAATTCATCGAGCCCCAGCACCCATTTGCGCAAATCCACGAAATTCACATGCAGGGGGTCGACATCCGGGTATTTTTCATCCAGCTCAATGGCTATATCGAGTGAGTCTGTCCACTTCAAGCTCACAACACTCCTCCTTTTTCACCAGGGCCTAGTGGTTCTCGCTCACCATATTGATGGTGTATTTGGGAATCTCGATGACCAGGTCCTGATCGGCAATTGCTGCCTGGCAGCTCAGGCGTGAGTCGGGCTCAAGACCCCAGGCCTTGTCCAACAGATCGTCTTCGTCTTCATCAGATTCTTCCAGCGAGTCGAAACCCTCCCGCACATAGACGTGACACGTCGTACAGGCGCAGGATTTCTCACAGGCATGTTCGATTTCTATGCCATTGGACAACGCAGCATCGCAAATCGTCGTACCGGACGCGACTTCGATTACCGCGCCTTGCGGGCATATTTCTTCATGGGGCAGGAAAATAATCTGCGGCATCATTTAAACCTATTTGAATTCGTCGACCGCGTGACCGGTCATGGCCTTCTGAATATTGGCATTCATGCGTCGATCGACATAAACCGTGCTCACCGCCTCCAGCTTTTCGATCGCTTTTCTGATGGCGCGATGATCGTCACCATCACGCAAGCGGGCAAGCTTGGCGGCGGCCTGCTCTATCGCAGTACGTTCAGCGCTGCTCAGGAATTTGTCACCGTCCTCCCGCAAGGCGGCCTGCAAAGCTTCCAGCACGCGATCCGCTTCCACCTGCTGCTCGCGCAGCTGCCGCGCTACCACATCATCCTGGGCATGATCCAGGGAGTTGCGCAGCATGGTTTCGATTTCCTTATCCGTCAATCCGTATGACGGCTTCACTTCGATATGCGCCCGCACGCCACTGGTCTGCTCCTGCGCCGTAACACTCAGCAGACCGTCGGCATCGACCTGGTAGCTCACACGAATGCGCGCGGCACCCGCGACCATGGGGGGGATGTCGCGCAGTTCAAAACGAGCCAGCGAACGGCAGTCCTCCACCAGTTCCCGCTCACCCTGCACGACGTGCAGTGCCATGGCCGTCTGGCCGTCTTTGAAGGTGGTAAATTCCTGTGCGCGCGCAACCGGGATGGTGGTGTTTCGAGGAATGATTTTCTCGGTCAGGCCACCCATGGTTTCGATGCCCAGAGACAATGGAATCACATCGAGCAGCAACATTTCATCTTCGGGCTTGTTACCTGCCAGAATATCAGCCTGTAGCGCCGCACCAATCGCCACGACCTTGTCGGGATCGATATCAACCAGTGGAACACGGCCGAAAAATTCACCCACCATGGCGCGCACTTTCGGTACCCGCGTGGATCCGCCCACCATGATGATTTCCTGCACATCCCCGACGCCCAGCCCGGCGTCGCGCAGAGCGCGACGACACGGCGCCAGTGTTTTTTTCACCAGCGGTTCAATCAAATGATCCATCTTCCGACGGGTCAGCTTCCCCTGCCACTGCATGCCGTCATCAAGATGCAGCTTGAGATCGGCATTTTCGCACTCGGTGAGCTTCTCCTTGGCCACACAGGCCTCGTGCAACAAACGACGTTGCAGGGAATAATTGACATCATCACTCACACCGGCCTGCTCCATCATCCAGAGCGCGATATGCCGGTCCATATCATCGCCACCCAGCGCCGAATCACCGGCGGTAGCCATGACCTCAAAAACGCCCTGGTTCAGACGCAGAATGGAAATATCGAAAGTACCGCCACCCAGGTCATAGACCGCGATCACGCCATCCCTGCCCCGATCCAGACCATAGGCTACCGCAGCAGCGGTGGGCTCATTAAGCAGGCGTAATACCTTCAGTCCGGCCAGCTTGCCCGCATCCTTGGTCGCCTGGCGTTGCGCATCGTCAAAATAAGCCGGCACGGTAATCACGACACCGCTGAGATCGCCACCCAGCGTGTTTTCCGCCCGCCGCCTGAGTTCCTCGAGGATATGCGCGGACACCTGTACCGGACTACGCTCACCCGCCACCGTGTGTATCGCCGGCATAGCGGATTCAGCCGACACAAATTCGTAAGGTAGATTCGAACCCAGCGTTTTCACATCCTCCAGTCCACGCCCCATCAGGCGTTTCACGGAAATGATGGTATTGAGGGGATCAAGGCTCGCCTGTGCCTTTGCGGCAGCGCCAACCTGGTGTCCGCCATCCTCACAATAACGAACCACCGAAGGCAATAAATGCCTGCCTTCGCTGTCAGGCAGGGTATCTGCTACGCCACTGCGCACACTGGCAACCAGCGAGTTGGTGGTGCCCAGGTCAATACCCGCAGCCAGGCGGTGCTGGTGCGGCGAGGGACCCTGACCGGGTTCTGATATCTGTAGTAAGGCCATTCTTATCAACTCGTCATCAGGCTGTCAGATCCTGTCGCACAAGACCGTCGGCCGCATGGACGCGGCCGTCGAGCTTACATGGATGTATTTACAAGGTGAATTGCGTAGCAAGAGAGGGTGCTCTGGAGCACAGCGTGTTTTGT
>JBDNAP010000475.1:0-6577 GCA_039768325.1 Thiogranum sp. | reverse complement strand
GGTATTCCCTGGATGCCCCTAGCCGAGACTTTTTGAGACAATCTCAAAGACGTCCCTGGAAGTATCCGGCGCAGACAGTATCCGGTTCAGCTCAACCTGCATCAGATCCTGTCGGTCCGCGTCAAAGCGTTGCCAGCGGCTCAGCGCGCTGACCAGGCGCGCCGCCATCTGCGGGTTGATTTTGTCAAGTGCCAGGACCTGGGCAGCCAGAAAGTGGTAGCCCTCTCCATCGGCAGCATGAAAACGGACCTGGTTACCCATGCAGAACCTGCCGATCAGCGCGCGCACCTTGTTCGGGTTGGTGAGGCGGAAAGCCGGATGGTTCAGTAATGTTTTGACGCGTTGTAAGGTGCCGGGTAAACGCGAACCCGCCTGAATGGCAAACCACTTGTCGATGACCTGCGGGTCGTGCTCCCATTGCCGGTAGAAGCGATGCAGATATTCATCTGTTTCCGCCCAGTCGTGCTGGGCCAGTGCAGACAAAGCCGCCAGCGTATCGGTCATATTGTGTGACTTTTCCAGTTGCGTAAAACACAAATTGCGTGCTTCACCGCGTATGGTTTCCAGCAGATAAGCCAGGCACAGATTCTTGAGCGAACGTTGGGCCATGCTGCTGGCATCAAAACGGTAATTTTCGTTGCTGTCGTGCCGGTGGTAAATATCAAGAAAACTGTCGAACAGCAGTGTTGCCAGTTGCTTGCGGACAAATTCACGTACCGTGTGGATGGCATCAACGTCGACCGAGTCCAGCTGGTCAGCCAGGTAAGACTCTGAGGGCAGAGTTAGTGCCTGGGTGATCAGGGCCGGGTCAAGGCCGGAATGTTCCAGTGTTACCTGGAACGCATGCACGAAAGAGTCATCGACTGACAGAGCGCCACCTTGCTGGACCCGCCTGATCAGTTGCAGAAGGGTCTGGCTCGCCAGCGTCTGGCCGGCATCCCAACGGTTAAAGGGGTCGGGGTCTTTGGCAAACAGGAAGGCAAGTTCCTCGTCGGAACGTGCCATGTCCAGTTTCACCGGTGCTGAAAAGCCGCGCAGCAGCGACGGGACCGGGTTTGCCTTGATGCCAATAAAGTTGAACTGTTGTGATTTTTCACGCAGTTCCAGCATGCGGTGACTGTCGCCCGGAGACTGTTCACCCTCCAGTTGCAGTGCCAGCGGCCGGCCCGATGTATCCAGCAACGCTATTTCAACAGGGATATGAAAAGGTTCTTTCTGCTCCTGTCCCGGAGTAGCCGGGCACCGCTGGCTCAGCGTAAGTCGATAACATTCTGTTTGCGCGTCATACTGCCCGGTCGCGCCGATAACCGGTGTGCCGGCCTGACTGTACCAGCGCTTGAACTGGGTGAGGTCGATGTCGTTAGCGTCCGCCATGGCGGCGGCGAAATCATCCGTGGTTACCGCCTGGCCATCATGGCGTTCAAAATAGAGGTCACAGCCCTTGCGAAAGCCATCGGCACCGATCAGGTTGCGGATCATGCGCACCACTTCAGCGCCTTTGTTATAGACGGTGACTGTGTAAAAGTTGCTGATCTCGATATAGGAATCGGGCCGCACCGGATGCGCCATGGGGCTGGCATCCTGGGCGAACTGGTGGCTCCGCAAAAGGTTTACATCGGCGATACGTTTTACCGGGCGTGAATTCAAATCAGCACTGAATTCCTGATCACGGAATACCGTAAAGCCTTCTTTCAGGCTGAGCTGAAACCAGTCGCGGCAGGTAACCCGGTTTCCCGACCAGTTGTGAAAGTACTCGTGACCGATAATGCTCTGGATATTGTAATAGTCGGCGTCGGTGGCGGTTTCCGGGGTCGCCAGTACGCAGGAGGCATTGAAGATATTGAGGCCCTTGTTTTCCATGGCCCCCATGTTGAAATCGTTGACGGCCACGAGCATGAAAATATCCAGATCGTATTCACGGCCATAGGTTTCTTCATCCCACTTCATCGCCTGCTTGAGCGATGCCATGGCGTGATCGCACTTGTGGCGATTTTCATGCTCGACAAAAATCTTCAGGGACACGTCGCGCCCGGAGCATGTCTGGAAGCGGTCTTCCTGGCAGAACAGGTCACCGGCTACCAGGGCAAACAGATAACTGGGTTTGGGAAAGGGGTCCTGCCAGCTTACCCAGTGCCTGCCATCATCCATTTCACCCTGTTCCACCACGTTTCCATTGGAAAGTAAAACCGGATATCGGCTTTTGTCGGCGACGAGAGTCGTGGTATAGCGTGCCATGACATCCGGACGGTCCGGAAAAAAAGTTATGCGACGAAAACCTTCGGCTTCGCACTGGGTGCAGAACATACCGCCGGAGACATACAAGCCTTCCAGCGCGGTATTCTGGTCTGGATGGATAACGGTTTCTATCTCCAGGACTGCCTGATCAGGCAGATTCTTCACTGCCAGTATTTCCTCATCAAGCTGGTAATCGTGTTCAGCCAGAGCGATACCATCGACGCTTATCGCTTTCAGTTCGAGCTCTCGGCCGTCCAGTTGCAGGGGTTGTTCAGCTGCCTGTGAACCCGCATTGCGCTTAACGACCAGTCGGCTTTTGACTCGAGTGGATGCCGGGTCGAGTTCGAATCGTAGCGCTATTTCTTCAACCAGATAGGCGGGTACCTGGTAGTCCTTGAGACAGACGGTACGTGGGCTTGATGCTGCATTATCTTTGGCAAGGTCTGCCATGGTCAGTGTATCCGTCAATATCTGGTTGGGGGCTTGGATACGCCCGGCAAAAAATTCACTACAAGGCGTTGAGGGCCTGATTTCTTCAGGTTTCGCGCTCTCATAAAAACGCTGGACACACCCGGCGAAGCTCGATCATATGATCGATGACGACGGGATTATTCAGGGCGTTGGCGCTAAGGCTCATGCCTTGAATATTGGACACGAACTGGAGATCCGCTTACCTGTTACATGTAGTTTATCGAATGCATGAACCGGGTCAAATGTCGGGCGCCGATGATTTCCAATCGTAAACCTCATCAGCTACGAAAAAGCCCCGAAAGATCGGGGCTTTTTCGGGCTTGATAGTTATCAGTGTTCAATCTTCGCCGCTGAATGCACCCAGCAACTGCAACAGGCTGAGGAACAGGTTGTAGATGCTGACGTACAGGGTCACTGTTGCCATGATGTAGTTTGTTTCTCCACCGTGGATAATCTGACTGGTTTGATAAAGAATCAGTCCGGACATCAACAGCACGAACATGGCGGCAACGGCCAGCGATAATCCGGGCATGGTGAAGAAAGCAGCCGCAATGCCGGCCAGGAACGCGACCAGAATACCCACCATCAGGAAGGCGCCCATGAAACTGAAGTCCCTACGGCTGGTCAGCGCATAGCCGGACAGGCTCAGGAAGATAACGCCCGTGGCACCGAGTGCTGTCATAACCAGTTGGTTGCCGTTGGGCAGGCTCAGATAGGCATTGAGGATAGGCCCGAGGGTATATCCCATGAAGCCGGTCAGGGCGAATACACACAGCAGACCAAGCCCACTGTCCCTGAAGCGGGTGGTGAGAAACAGTAGCCCGAAATAGCCGGCGAAAGTAATCAGCATGCCGGGGTGGGGCAGCTTGAGCACCATCGAGGCCGCCGCAGTCAGTGCACTGAACACCAGCGTCATCGATAACAGGATATAGGTATTACGAATCACCTTGTTGGTTGCCAGCACAGAAGGCTGTGCGCGGGTAACCGTATTGGCTAATGGATCCATATTGCGTTGTTCCTCTTTTAAACAGTTAGACAGAAGGGATTATACCCCAATAAACTTGTTTGACGAATGCGCGGGGGTTTTGTTCCCCAAAAATCACCCGGGTACTTTCTTAAATGTGCCGTCTTCGTTTATTCTTAACAGCACGGAGAGGTGACTGAGCGGTTGAAAGTTCCGGTCTTGAAAACCGGCGTGGGGGCAACCTCACCGTGGGTTCGAATCCCACCCTCTCCGCCATTTTCAGGACGTTTCGGATCCCCGGTCAGCGGCTTACTCCTGTTGTTTCTTTATATTGCTGCTCCACGCCTGAGTGGAAGCCGGACGGGCACCCGCCCCGGAGCGCGCCCTTGGGTCATCACGGTACCTGGCAGGCGTGCGGGGTAGGGGCGGCGGGTTTCCCCATACGGATGACAGCCGTGACTCAGACGTACACAAGCTACGCTGCCAGGAAACATGCCGTAGCCATGAAATTTTATCGGTTTTGCAGTTCATTTGTGGGTATTTGTATGGTAGGGTGCTGAAATCGCTCGTTAAAACCGGCGAATATCTATACTTCCCCCAGGCTTCAGTGCCCGTCCTCTCCGTGAACTGTCTATTTATTCAAGGGCAGCCCGGAACGGCTGCCCGTCACAAGCGGTTTTCAGGACGAGGGGTATCTTCCTTTTTGATAAAAAACCACAAGGAACGAGGGTTATGCCACACCGAGTTATAAACATTCTACTTGTTGACCATCAGGAAATGGTTCGCTGCGGCCTGCAACGCTTATTGAATGATATGGCGCAGTTGTGCGTAGTCGGTGAGGCGTGCAGTGGTGAGGAGGCCGTAAAACTGTCGCGCAGACTTAAACCGGACGTTGTACTAATGGATATGCAGATTCCGGGTATCGGTGGCCTGGAGGCAACCCGCCGTATCTCACGGGGTGAAGTGGATATCCGGATTGTGGTGATGGCCTCACAGGTTGACGATCTGTTTCCGATCCGCTTGCTTGATGCGGGTGCATCGGGCTACTTGAGTAAAAACTGCGGTATTGAAGAAATCGCCGACGCAATCTGTGTGGTGAACCGGGGAGAGCGTTACATTAGTGCAGATATCGCCCGCCAGATGGCATTATCGGCGCTGCCGGGCGGTGGGCAATCGCCTTTTGAGTGTTTGTCTCAACGCGAACTGCAAGTCATGTTAATGGTGGCGCAGGGGCAAAGTGTTCACGACATTTCGGGGCATTTGTGCCTAAGTTCAAAGACGATCAGTACATATCGTTACAGATTGTACGAAAAACTTGGTGTCGGAAATGATGTCGAACTGGCCCGCCTGGCCATCCGGTACGGCGTTGTAGGTATTAGTACGCAACCATAACCATCTGAACTTCATGGAAAAATAGTGCGGTTCGGTCAAGGTTTGGCGTAATTCGTCGCTAACTAGCAGCAGGTAGACTGACTGGCTGAACTGGTTATGGCAGCACTTACTCCTTCTACGCAGGCAGAAGACAATCCGGTAGACATTCTACTCGTTGACTCCAGGCAACTGGTTCAAGCCGGTATCGAGCGGGTGTTGTCTGATTCCGGTCACCTGACAGTTTCCGATGCGGCGGCAAACTGCAATGAAGCCATACGTCTGGCACGGCGGCAGCAACCGCAGATCATTATGATCAACCTTCCTGCGTCGAGTGTGGAGGTGCTGGATGGCGCAGGCAAGATTCTCCGGCAGTTTCCGGATGTCCCGGTGCTCGTGCTTGCCGACGAATCCGACCTGATCATGCAGGAGCGCCTGTTGCGGGCCGGGGTCGCGGGCTGTGTCAGCAGCCTTTGCAGTGTCGAAGAATTATTTGCCGCCATCGAAACGGTATTGAAGGGCGAACGTTATATCAGCGATTCCCTGGCCCGGAAATTGGCCGAACGCCGCTTGCCGGGGCGCGAGGGTTCGCCTTTTGACCAGCTCACCCACAGGGAGCTGCAGGTATTCCTGCTGGTCGCTGAGGGCAATAGTACACTGGCTATTGCCAAGCAGCTGTGTGTTACCCGGAAGACCGTGAACGGTTATCGGAATCGCGTGCTGGAAAAGCTTCATATGCAGACTGAAGTGGGACTCATGCACCTTGCCATCCGCCATGGACTGGTCAAGGTTGACGGAGCTGTTTAGCACCGGCATGAATCCAGAAATATGAAACAAGTCCGGGATTTACCGCACAATGGTGGTAATATCCGCGGGGTTGGATACAACAGGCACCCTTGAGGAAGGAAGAAACAATGGGCGAACCTACACGTATTCGGGCACCGGAACTGCCAGATAAGCTGGAATGGTTTAATACCGATCAAGCGCTGACGTTGAGAGGCCTGCGCGGCAAGGTGGTTCTTTTGGACTTCTGGTCGTACTGTTGCATCAACTGTATGCACGTGCTGCCGGATCTTCGCTATCTGGAAAACAAGTATCCGGAGACTTTAACGGTCATCGGCATACATTCACCGAAGTTCGAAAATGAACGCATTGGCACCCAGGTGCAGAAAGCAATTAATCGTCAGCATATTCGTCATCCGGTCGCCAATGATCCAACTTTCGAGTTATGGCGTGCCTACGGCATCAAGGCCTGGCCATCGGTTATTTTCATTGATCCTGAAGGTTATGTTGTCGGTGTGTTGCGTGGTGAAGGACGCCGCAAACAGTTGGACGATTTGATCAGTAAGCATCTTGAAGAGGCTGAAGATAAAGGTGTGCTGAAATATTCGCAGACACCGCTCAGCCTGAATCCAGAAGCGGAATCAATGCTCAGATTCCCTGGTAAAGTACTGGCGACTAGGAATAATCTGTATATTGCAGACAGTGGCCGCAATCGTATTCTGGAAACCTACCACGACGGCAAAATACGACGGGTTT
>JBDNAP010000080.1:0-3843 GCA_039768325.1 Thiogranum sp. | reverse complement strand
GGCGCACCCAGGTAACGGAAATCGATCACCGGTACCGATTTATGATAGGCAAGAAAACCGATCGTCACCTGGGCGCGTCCCTCCTCATCCAGCGGCGGCACCATGGTCAGATTTTTCGGTCTCTGTTCGCCGAACGGATATTCGATTTCGGCATACAGCACACGCTTGTCTGCAGGTGCTTCAGGGACGCGCTGGCGGGTCATCGGATTGATCATGCCGGCAAACGGCGACTGTCGATCGGTGCGCAGGCGTGGCTCCACCAGTACCAGTCTCGCCGACAGCTTCTCACCCGTGTCGGTGACAAACTGAATCGTCTTGTCGGCGAACCGCCGCATACGGTCTTCTATCGCGGGCCGTTGAAGCTCATCATCCTGCAACCATTCATCCGGCACCAGGGCGTCGAAAAACTCCAGATCACCGACGTAGACTTCCAGCACCAGCCTGACGTGATCGTCTAGTACATAGATTTCGGCGATGTTGGCGGCGGTCTCGGCACCGGTCAGGTTGATCCAGTCCGCCCTTGCGAAGAGGCTCAAGAAACAAAGCGTGAGTATCAGGAAGAGTCCGGCGAACCTGTTCTTTATCATCCTATGCATAGTAAAGGAAAAGAGGTCGGTGACAAATCACAATCACTCTCTATTGTCATCGGCCCCTTTTCTGCTCCTCTGTTTGGCTTAGCCTTTAAAGGCTCCATCCGATGCCAGATAGCTGATTTCATCAGCGGTACTTTCGCGCCCGAGAATTGCATTGCGATGCGGGAACCCTTCAAAGCGCCTGACAATCCCCTGGTGGTGCTCGGCAAAGGAAATATTCGCCTCAAGGTTGTACTGTCGGTACAGGCTGACAGCAAGATCCTGGTCTTCGAGGCGTTCGCTGTGCATGAAGGGCATAAACAGGAACGCCAGCTGTTCCCTCGGCAGCCTTTCGTCAAAGCTCCGATCGATCGCGTGCCGGGCAACATCGATAGCCTTGCTTTCGGTGCTGAAACATTTCGCCTCACCCCTGAACATATTGATCGGGAACTGGTCCAGTATGATGATCGGCGCCAGTGATCCACCGGGATGGTCCGCCCAGCCATCCAGATCACCAGCTGCAGCCTTTTCCCAGACCGTGGCGTAGCTATCGCGTATTTCATCGTCGAGTTCCAGCACGGAAGAAAACCAATGTTGTTTTATTCGGGCCGAGAACCAGTAATCAATAATCTCTTTCGGCGTGAGGTTCACCATCGGCATGCTGGGGCAATCGTTGCACTCCTGGTCTTGAATCCTGGTGGGTATACCGGAACAGCAGAAATGGGGGCGGTGACAAACCACAATCCTTCTCTTTTGTCACCGTCCCCTTATTCTTTTCTCTGGAGCGAGATTCAGTCCTGTTTCTCCTTGAGCCCATACTGCTTGTTGATCTCGTCATAGGTGGGCTGAATCACATCCTTCACATCGAGTTTACCGTTCGAGATCATGTCCGAATAAGGAATCCTGAGACTTTGATCGGGCTTCTGCGGCTTCTCGGTGGCCGGTGGTGGCCAGACGTCTTCATCAACAACCGCCAGCCGCACACGAATATCATCTTTGGTGATATTCCACACCATGTAGTCCTCCGCAAGGCTCAACGGACCATCGTAGGTTTTCCGGATACGTTCGCTGATTGCACTGGTCGTGTCGAAATCCTTGAAGAAGTGATAAGCCACGGCCATCCGCGGTTTTATACGCGACATCACTTTCCCAAACGCTTCAGGTGCAGTGTGGATCTGGGTACCCACGGCCAGCGCGCTTTGTGGTGTGAACTTGAACTTGGAAATCATGTCCGGCACAGCGATGAAACACTCGTGAATCGCCAGGTCGGCATTCTTCGCATACTCGTCATACCACTTGTTCGGATACGTATCGCCCCCGAACACGAATTTGAATCCATTCCACTCGACGCTGAAGCTCACCGGACCGTCCAGGGAGTGGATGGCCGGGAAGGATCGAATTGTCACGCCGTTCTCCTGATAGACGATCTGATTCATACCTTTGTAGTCGAACTCGTTGGCCTGGATATGGTATCCACGCGGATCGGTAAGTCCCTGACGCCCGTCCAGATCCCAGGTGAGTGCTTTCCGCAAGTGCTCCACCGCGTACTTGGTGCCCCTCTCCGGTGTATCGCCGCTCGGTCCCCAGACACGTAACGGTTTCTGGCGGCCAGCCAGCGCGCCACCGACAAACAAGGCATCCAGATCCCCGAAATGGTCAGTATGCAGGTGGCTGAGGAAAACCTTATCGAGGAAATTGTAAGGAATCTGGAGAGCCGCGATGCGCTCGCCCGATCCGGTGCCGACATCGAAGATAAACTTGTCACCGTTGCCCAGTTCGAGCAGCCAGCACGACGCCGCCTGTTTTGGACGCGCCGTGGGCATGCCGGTGCCACAGGCAATCAGGCGCATTTCGTTCGCCCCGAGATCCTCGCTGTTAGGCGCGTAGAAATCACGAGCGCGCGCCTTCACCGGCGATATCAAAGGCGTCTTGCCAGCGGCAACCGCCTCTTTAAGGAATAACGATTCGTGACCTGCGCGACCGCCATACAATCCAAACATATAAACGGTTGCAAACGCGAACATGAAAAAAAATACACTACCAATCAATTTGGCTTTTCTTTTCACGATAATTGTCCTTTCTCAAATATTGGTTCCAAGGTGGTAAGAATCAGGGTTACCAATGAATGTTGAATAATGGGAACGTGTCGCAGCTGTAGTGCTGCTTGGCGAATAGTAAAATAGTAACCTGATGCAATCTCGACGTACCCGTACATTTATTAGCATTAATCTGCAGGGAAGGCCTTTCAGCAACGGTATTATGCCTGAATGAACAGGAAAAAGGTGCAACGCGGTATATCCAAGGCCGAATGGCTGGAAACGGGGCTTCAGACCTAGAGTGAGCGTGGTGTCGCCGAGATGATTCTCGACTATGATCTTACGCGTTACGAGATCGCCATTCGTCAGTGGGCACTGCAGGATCCCGAGGCAGCCCGTGTGGTTCGAAAGGTTAACCGTTTTCGACTCGACTTCGTACGCAGGGCGCTCTCCGAGCTTGGTTTTACGGATGATGATCTGGAAATGCGGGCGATGCTGTTCCAGGCTGTGTAATAACTCGCTTCATTACTCATTATGAGACCATGCCACAAATCATAGCGCATTTTTCGATTGGACCCACTCAGAGGACGCTCTCGGCGCGAGTATAGTCAACTGATTTAGCCCGCAAATAATTCGCCACTGAGAGACGCGCAGGTACGGCGAGGATGGTATTAACGGCCCTGGTCAGGCCGTCTGCATCTTCAACAGCAGTTCTTTAACACCGAATAGGCTGATGGCGCGTTTTATGTTGTAAGCGAGCACGTGCAGGCTCATCTCCGTACTGACATGTTTCAGCGTTTTCATCTGAAAGTGTGTGTACCCCATCCACGCTTTCAGCGTGCCGAAGGGGTGTTCCACTGTTTGTCGGCGCACACGCATGCGCTCAGGCTCCTTTTCCAAGCGTGCTTCCATGGCTTCAATGACCGCTTCATGCTCCCAGCGCATAACACGTCGTTCCTTGCCGGTCGTGCATTTTGCCTTTATGCAACATGCTTGGCAGTTGGAACTCCAGTAGCTGTGCTGTGTCAGCCCGTCCTTTTCCTGCGTCATGCGCCAGATTAAACGCTCACCCGCCGGACAACGATACTCATCCGCTTCGGGCAGATAGTGAAAGTCTCTTTTACTAAAAAGCCCTTTGGTGATGCTTCTTGATGTTTGTGGCCTGGGCAGGTACGTCGTGATCTTGGCTTTATCACAGGCCAGAATCTCTTCTCCTTTGAAGTATCCGCGATCGG
>JBDNAP010000474.1:0-3205 GCA_039768325.1 Thiogranum sp. | reverse complement strand
TGCGGCCAAGACCTTGATACATGGCATCGACCTGGCACTGGCAAAACCCCTGTATATACTGATAACGGGGATTGTCGTGGCGGCGATCGGTCTGTATCTGCATTTCCAGGCGCGCCGTTGGGCGGCCGGCAAGGTACTGGGGGAAATACGCCGGGAAAACAGCGAAGAAGAGGGCGAACGGCTGAGCAGGGCGTTCAAGCGCAATACTACCCTGTGGCGCAGCATATTCGACCCCGACCCGGCCGGCTGGACAGGACGTAATCGCAAGGCCTTGAAGGCCATTATCAGAAGCGCCAACCAGTTGGTGCAAGCGCTGAATGACCGCTTTACGGATCCTTCCGGGAAACGCCCCGTTGCTGAAGAAGTGGTGCCGGAAAAGCACGCGCCGGTGGTTACCGGTGAGGTAATGCCACGCGAGGAACCTGTCTGAGGCACGGATGGCTTGGGATGGCTTGCTCAATAAGAAAGCTTAAAGTCTTACTGGCTTTACTGCTCGGTATTGTGCTGGTGGCGCCCTCTGCGTCAGCGTATTTCTCTGAACCCGGTTATGTGCCGCTGCGGCGCTCGCTCCCCAGCGCTATCGATTTGATGGAAACCAGCCTGTACTGGATGCAGGATATGGCCGGTGTCGATGACCCACGCGACCCTGCCGCCATCATCGCTTTGATGGAGGATCAGGCGGCGCGCTTTTTCGATTTCGCCTACATGGCCTACCTGGTGGCGGGACCGCAATACAGCCGCCTGAACGTGCTGGATCGCAGCCACTTCCAGAACCGGATTCGTGACCGGGTATTTTCCATGCTGGCCAAGCGCATGGGTATGCTGGATGTGCGCATGCCGTCATTCAGACCGGTGATACCGCGGCGTAAAGGCAGCTATACGGTGGTGGCGGGTGGCGAGTTCTACCATCGTGGCGGTCCACATATACGTCTGCTGTTTCACTTTTACCGGTCATCCAAGGGCTGGCGTATCTATGACGTCTCCAGCAATGGCGTCAGCGCTGTAGCCGAGTTACGCAGGCATTATTCCGCCCATCGCTTTAATCGCTAGTCCGTTGTCCTTACAGCTTTAAGCGCCCTGCTCACCCGGCTGGAACAGCGTGTCGAAGGGTGACGGTTCTCCGTAGGCAGCCGGCTTTATTCGGGCTACAATGCGCGTTCGATTTCTGGCCAGTGTAAGTACAGCATGACAGTTCGCACCCGTTTTGCCCCCAGTCCAACCGGTTATCTGCACATTGGCGGTGTGCGCACCGCGCTGTTTTCCTGGCTGTATGCCCGCAAGCACGGTGGACAGTTTATCCTGCGTATCGAAGACACCGATCTGGAACGTTCCACGATGGAGTCGGTGAACGCGATCCTGGAGGGCATGACCTGGCTGGGGCTGGAGTATGACGAAGGACCCATCTATCAGACCAGGCGCTTCGACCGGTATGACGCCATAATCCGGCAGTTGCTGGATTCCGGTCACGCTTACAAGTGTTATTGCAGCAAGGAGCGGCTGGAGAAATTGCGCGAAGGACAAATGCAGCGCAAGGAAAAACCGCGTTACGACGGTCACTGCCGGGGTGGCGCGGAACCACCCGAACCGGATGCGCCCTATGTGATCCGCTTCCGTAATCCGCTGGACGGCGCGGTGGTGGTCGATGACCTCATCCGTGGTCGTGTGGTGTTCCAGAACGCCGAGCTGGACGATCTGATTCTCGCCCGCTCAGACGGCTCGCCGACCTACAATCTCACCGTGGTCGTCGATGACAGTGATATGGATATCACTCACGTAATCCGCGGTGACGACCATGTCAACAATACCCCGCGGCAGATCAATATTCTGCGTGCCCTGGGTGCCGAGCCACCGGTTTACGCACACGTGCCGATGATCCTCGGTGGTGACGGCAGGCGTTTGTCCAAACGGCACGGTGCGGTCAGCGTCATGCAATACAGGGATGAGGGCTACCTGTCTGAGGCCTTGCTGAATTATCTGGTTCGCCTGGGCTGGTCGCACGGCGACCAGGAAATATTTTCCGTGGACGAAATGATTGAGTTGTTCGACATCACGGACGTCAACAAATCGGCTTCCGTGTTCAACGCGGACAAACTGTTGTGGTTGAACCAGCAGTACATTATTGATACCGATGCCAGACACATCGCCCGTCACCTGAGTCACCACCTCGGCCTGCGCGGTATCGACCCGGCACCGGAACCGGATCTGCATCTGGTGGTCCAGGCACAACATGAGCGTGCCAGAACACTGGTGGAGATGGCGGATATCAGTGAGTTTTTCTACCGGGATTTCGATGAATACGATGCGAAGTCGGCCAAAAAGCACCTCAAGCCGGCGGCCCGGGAGCCCCTGCAGAGAATGAGGGAAGCTCTGGCTGCACTGGATGCCTGGCAACCGGAAGCGCTCCACCAGCTGGTCAAGGATGTCGCCGCGTCTCTGGATCTGGCGATGGGTAAGGTGGCGCAGCCCTTGCGGGTGGCGGTGGTTGGCCGCGCCGCGTCTCCAGGCATCGACGTGACCCTGCATCTGGTCGGCCGCGAGGCCTGTTTGCGTCGTATTGATCGGGCACTGGATTATATCCATCAGCGTGTCGAGCAGGGCTAAATATGATGAGCAGTGACGAGGCAACACCACCTTCCAATTTTATCCGCAATATCATTGACGCAGACCTTGCGGCGAACAAGAACCAGGGCCGTGTCGCGACCCGCTTTCCCCCGGAGCCCAATGGTTATTTGCACATTGGACACGCCAAATCCATCTGTCTGAACTTCGGAGTCGCCAGGGACTACCACGGCATCTGTAACCTGCGTTTCGATGACACCAATCCACACAAGGAGAACATCGAATTCGTCGAGGCGATCAAGCGGGATGTCGCCTGGCTGGGTTACGACTGGGGTGACCGGCTGTTTTATGCCTCCGATTATTTCGATCAGCTCTACGGCTATGCCGTGCAGTTGATCAAAACCGGCAAAGCCTATGTCTGTGATCTGAGCCCGGAGGAAACCCGCAAGTACCGTGGCACCCTGACCGAAGCCGGCAAGAACAGTCCCTACCGTACACGGTCGACAGAGGAGAACCTGGATCTGTTCACACGCATGCGCGGCGGGGAATTCGCCGACGGTTCGCGGATACTGCGGGCGAAAATCGATATGGCGTCACCCAATATGAACATGCGTGACCCGGCCATCTACCGCATCCGGCACGGCGC
>JBDNAP010000473.1:0-5117 GCA_039768325.1 Thiogranum sp. | reverse complement strand
TGAATGGCACTAAGTTAAGGCGGCTTTTCCTCTGTAGGGCCGAATTTATTCGGCCATTAGCTGTTGGCGGCTATCCACATCGTGGCTATATCGGGGATGATAGATGGTATGGCAACGTGGTTGGCCGAATGAATTCGACCCTACAATGGTTTAAATAGGCTTAACTTAGTGCCGTTCGTATATGAGGTCATTCAACTGGCGAGTCGCATTATAATATGAAGAAAATACTTATTGCATTAGTGGCGTTAGTCGGTGCCGGAATCATTTACCTGGCAGTTGCAGGAAGTGAATTTCAAGAAATTAAAACTGAAATCGAAATATCTGCACCACCACCAAAAGTTTGGTCCATCATTTCTGACATTGACAATTGGCAGGATTGGAGTCCAATTATTAAAGAATCACATGGTACGGCCTCTGTTGGGTCGGAACTCTCGATAACTATGATTGGTAAAGAAGAAGGTAAGGATGGTCCAGAATATAATCCAATAATCACGGAACTTGAAGAGCCTAATTACTTACGTTGGCGGGCTCACATGTTAACTGGATTTATTTTCACTAACGATAAGATTATCGAATTGGAAGAAACTGGCTCTGGAACGCGATTAATCCATAAAGAATTGTTTAAGGGATTACTCGCTCCGATATTTTGTGGACAGATGGAAAAAGGTGTTCCTCCAATGTTAAATTCAATGAATAAAGCGTTGAAGGATTTAGCTGAGCGGTAAATTGTGCAATAAACACCCAACAAGACAGTCAACTTCGGGCGCATACAAGGCGCGCTGGACGCCAAAATGCGGCGCCGGATATTTTGGTGGATATGTGGCTTAATCCCGGTGTTAGAAGACAAGACGCTCATTGAGTTTGCCACGTTTTCCGATGCCGCTGAAATCGGCATGCTGTCGAAAAACGATATAGAGCATGGTCTGGGTTGGAAGTACACTCCTGAAAGGATAGTGAAACTCATTGGTGATAGTTCGAAAAACGTTGTAGTGGCCCGAGTGGCGTCGAAGCTGGTAGGCTTCGGAATAATGACATATCACGAGGAACAGGCGAACCTGGATCTCCTGGCCGTTAAGCGATCCTTCCGACGGATGAAGATCGGAACACAAATCGTTCAATGGTTGGAGGAAGTTGCGATGACGGCAGGCGCCTTCAACATATTTGTCCAGGTTAGGTCAAGAAATGCCGGGGCAGTAGCGTTCTATAAGAGTCTCGGTTTCCAAGTGCTGGACGAGAAGAGGGGTTTATACAGGGGGGTCGAGGCAGGGCTCATAATGGCGAAAATTCTAAGGCGGATGTTTAATGCCACATAAGCAGCGCATCAAGTTCGCGTCCCTTCGGGCCGCGCGTTCGCTCCGCCGCTCATGCGCGACGTTAGGCGGAGGAGAATAGTGAAAATCAAAGAACCTAATCGAAAGAAGCATAGCTATGCGCAGCGTCTCAATGCTCCACCGGAAACTGTATTTCCCCTGCTATGCCCTGTAATGGAGGTGAAGTGGGCTCCTGGTTGGATGCCTGAGTTGGTGATTTCCCGATCGGGTATCTGTGAGCAGGATTGTATCTTCACCACACCCTCAGAGATGCCATCGGAAACACATAACTCGATTTGGATTGTCACGAAATACGATCCTGCGAAATGGGCGCTCGAGATGTATAAGGTCGCCCCGGAACACACGATCTCGAAGCTGGAAATCTCACTCGGAGGTGAATCCGGCACCACCACAACAGCGCACATTTCATATGAGATCACCGCCATAGGAGCGGCCGGCGATAAGTTCATGGATGAGTTTACAGAGGACTGGTACAAAGGCTTCATGATGGAGTGGGAACGGGCAATGAATCATTACGTGAACACGGGTCAGATGATTGCCTGACAAACGCATGGACGGCTACGCTTCACACCGCGCGGACGCAGTGTGGAACGAGTAGCATGCTGAGCGTTATGTTTCAGGAAATATTGAGGAACCTCTGATCAAGCGCTTATACCGGCATGTGCCGGGATGACGATGTAAGTATTGATCAGAGGTTCCTCAAGCCGGGATGACGATGTAAGTATTAATCAGAGGTTCCTTAATTGGTGAATTGGCCTGGTATCATTAAGTATGCAGATGACGCGGAATTGGTTTACGTCAGTGATCAATCGGAGTGGGATAAAGATACTGATTTACACTACTTCGAAAATGACGAATCCGACTATCTCATAGACTCATCAGGCAACATTTATACTTTGATTAAACGAGGCCATGGCTATGTAAAACCGGAGGCTAATGGGGTATCGATATCGCTTAGTGAAATCTTGGGCCTTGTAAAAGCCCATGCGGCACAAAAGGGATCTTGTTGTGTCTCTAAGCTATATGCGCCAACAATTAGTGACGCATTTAAGATCGTTGAATCATTGAATGAAACATAGCAGTTCAGCACAAGCCGACGCGCGCCGCTGGTTGCAAACGTTGTGTGACAGGGAGTAGTAGGGTCCACTAAATGAGTGAGTCATTACGGACACGAGTGATGCGGTGGGGTTTTAATCTTTTTCCCGTGTTCAGGAGGACTGGCGGGCGAATTACCTACATTGCAAGCGACTTAAGGCAAGTTCGTATCGAATTGCCTCTGAACTGGAAAACAAGAAATTACGTTGACACAATATTCGGTGGGCGTATGTACGGTGCGGTTGATCCGATTCGACGCCACTGCTGCCGATTAGCTCGGTCGTTAACTGATCTATAGACATTAGTGACTTCCAAGACACATAATTTGAAAAGAATAAAGCGCCTCAGAAAGCTGTGGATTCTATCCTGTACCATACTGGTCGGATCGGTAGCATTATTCTATTTCATGTCCTGGTCGCTTGTGGTGAGGGAATTTGTAGTACTGGTGGGTGTGGCTATGTATTTATTGGCGACGCTACTGCTGATATTCGCTCGATGTCCGCGTTGCGGTCATTTATTTCACAACGTGCTGGGTTTCAATAATCCATTCTCACGTGTCTGCAGTCACTGTGGGCTTCCACTCGCAGGTGACGATGTCAGTTAAAAAACGCCGCAATCGGACGACGCTTCGCGCCGCAGGGATTTATCGTTACAGGATCAGAGAGCTATGAAAAAATTAATTATACTGGCGGTTTGTGTGTTTGGTGCTTTCCAGATGTGGGAGCGGTTTGGACGTTCGGTAGAGCCGATTTATGATGAATCATATGTCGCGGTCTACGGGCGAAATTCATGTGGTTTCACCAGGACAATGCTCTCGGACCTGAAATCGTCAGGTGTAAATTATCATTACTTCGACGTAGACGATCGAGCGGTGGCGAGCAATCTTCATTCAAGAATGGAGTCTTCAGGTATTTCAACTCGCCGATACAATCTGCCGGTTGTCGATGTCAATGGTGATATCTCGGTGAGACCGGAGTTCCAGAAAGTGCTTAGTGAGTACAATAAGAATTTATAACGGGGCCATGAAAAACGGCCCACACGAGAGCCGTGTGCCGGGCATCACTACGCCCACCGCTGATGATTAATCCCAAACGGATATCGCTCGCCAGGCGGCCAACAGCGAGAACAGCAGGAACATCGCCCCACCAGCCCTGTGCATCCAATGCGTCGGTAAACGTTTGAGCAGGGTGCTGCCGGCCCATACACCGAGTGCGGATACCGTGGCCAGTGCCAGGGTCGCGCCGGCCCACACCGGTAAGGCGGGTAGTGTGCTTGCCAATCCCGCCACCGCAATCTGGGTCTTGTCGCCGAATTCCGCCACCAGAATAAGTGCCAGGGTAGTCAACAAAATGCCGTGGTGACCTCTCTCCCTGATGTCTTCGCCATCATCGTCAACTGCACGCAGGGCGTGAATGCCGAATGCAGCGAACAGCACCGAGACAATGGCGGCTGTGATATGTTCAGGAATCCAGGCGGCGACGCCGGCACCGAAAAGTACCGCAAGGAGATTGAGGAGGGCAAAAGCTATCACCGCACCTGACAGCACGGGCCAGGGACGGTGTCGCGCAGCCAGGGTCATACAGACCAACTGGCTTTTATCGCCGATTTCCGCCAGGGAAATCAGGGCGAAAGTGGAGGCGGTGGCGACGAACCAGTCGTAAAACAGCATGGCGATAAGACAGGGATGAGGGCAGACGGCTATTATTCATGCTTGATAAAGTTTATGCCAGTCAGCCAGCCAGGCGTGCATCAATGCCGGGGTTCGTATACAGGTTTTTTATATTTCCAGCGTTTGTATGCCCAGAACCAGTCCTGTGGCGCTTCGACAATCTGTCTTTCAAGGGCCTGGATATAGGGTTCCATGACAATGCCGCTTTGTTGTCGGTACGGCGGTTCAGCCAAACCTTCAAAGCGGATCCGGTAATGGCCGCGTCGTACACGTGTCATGTGCACAAAAACCACAGGTGCTTTCAGTAACAGCGCCAGCTTTTCCAGGCCGGGGAAGAATGCGGTGTCACGGCCGAGAAAACGACTCCAGTATTTTTCCTCGTCCGGCCTGGGCCCCTGGTCAGCGACCACTGCAATGATCCCGGGTTGGCGGGTAAAGCCCACCAGCGCGGGTAAGGCGCTCTTTGCTTCGATCAATTTGCTGCCATAGCGGCCGCGTATCTGCAGCAGCAGAGTATCGATGCCGCTGTGGTTAAGCGATTTGTATATGACGGCAAGCGGTACTCCGAGCCGGGCGGAGCAGGCCAGTTGCAGCCACTCCCAGTTGCAATGGTGTGAGGCGGCGGCAAGTATCGTCCCGTGCTGACTCAGCAGTGAGTCAATGAGCTCTGTATTCTGGATTTCAATTCGTTGCGCCAGGTCATCATCACTGATTGACAAACACTTGATGGTTTCAAACAGGATGTGGATCGCGCGGCGGTAGCTTTGTGCCGCCAGCCGGTGGATGGCCCGTGACGATTGTTCGGGAAATGCGCGGCCCAGATTTTCCTTCACCAGTGCACGCTGAAATCGCAGCAGGTGGAAGAACAGAATAAACAGCATGTCTGCCAGTGTATACAGGACTGGCAGTGGAAGTCGGGCCAGAATCCTGATCAGAATGACCGGCCAGCGTTTGGATTTGACATCGGGGTTCGGCTCTGGCATCGGTAGAGAATTATGGCACGCTTCGTAATGAATCCCTAT
>JBDNAP010000472.1:0-6488 GCA_039768325.1 Thiogranum sp. | reverse complement strand
GAAAGTCCCCTGGGGTGTATGCATGAGCTAAAAGAGGTACCCGATTGACTGCCGCCCCTTAAATTGTATTGAAATCCTCTAAGGCCGTATAGACAGGAACGCTTACGAATTTACCCCCCTACCGGTGGGAAGGGGGGTAACGGACAGTCATGCACTCGATTAGGGGGGGAACCGCTGATACTATTGATATCCAAATGCAAAAGCGAGGAGCCGGAAATGAATGTGGTTATCAGAAATCTGCCCGACAACACCAGTGAAGAAGAGATTGGGGAATTACTGAAAGAGCACGGTGTACCGGTAACTGATGTCAGCTTGACCAATGAAGGTGATGAAGAGCGTTTTGTCGCCGTCATCGCCCTGGATACCGATCACGCGGGCGCCACAGCGCTGGTGAAAATGCTGGACGGCAAGTTCTGGAGAGGCAAGACGCTGAAAGCGCGCGCTCAGACCTTTTTCACCGGACAAGGTCAAAATAAGTCTTGACCCATGATCGGCCCCTATAACCCCAGGCAGGGTGTTCGCTATCCCCCCGGGGCAAAGCTGGATGCAGATGGGGTCAACTTCTCTGTTTTCAGCCGTCATGCCACACACGTGGAGCTGTGCCTGTTTGAAGAGGCCGACAGTGCAGAGCCGTATCAGGTTGTTCCTTTGCGAGCGGAGGTCAACCGGACGTTCTTTGCCTGGCACGTCTATGTCGAGGCGCTACCGACAGGCACCTGGTATGCGTGGCGAATGGATGGCCCATCCGATACCCGGCAATCAGGTCTTCGCTTCGATAAAGACAAGCTTCTGCTCGATCCCTGGGCGCGTGTGGTCAGTCATACTCTCTGGGACCGGCAGGCGGCGAGGCGGCCGGGGGACAATGGCCGTTATTCGATGCGCGGCATGGTGGTTGCCGACAGTTATGACTGGGAAGGCGATACACCACTGAAGTTTGCGAGCGAAAACGCGATTATCTACGAATTGCACGTCGGCGGCTTCACGCGTCACCATTCCTCGGGGGTGAGCAGACCGGGGATGTTTGCAGGTCTGATCGACAAGATTCCTTACCTTCAGGCGCTGGGTATCACCCACATAGAGCTGATGCCGGTGATGGCCTTTGATGAACAGGATGTTCCGGAATCCACCGCCAACCTCGGTCTGAGTAACTACTGGGGCTACAGTACGCACAGTTTCTTTTCTCCTCACCCGGGCTATTGCGTGACGCCTGATCGGGGAACATCGCTGCAGGAATTCCGTGATCTGGTGAAGGCCATGCATAGGGCCGGCATCGGTGTCATCCTGGATGTGGTTTTTAATCACACCGCGGAGGGTGGTGCGGATGGTCCGATCATCAGTTTCAAGGGTATCGACAGCAATGTTTTCTACCACCTCGACGGTGAGGATAAAACGGTATTTCGTGACTACACGGGATGCGGCAATACCGTCAACTGCAATCATCCCGTGGTGGCAAATTTTATTGTCAGCTGCCTGGAATACTGGGTGCGGGAGATGCACGTGGACGGCTTCCGTTTCGATCTGGCCAGCGCACTGGCGCGCGGAGAGGACGGTGAACCGCTGCACGATGCACCGGTGCTCTGGGGTATCGAGTTGTCTGATCAACTGGCCAGTACCCGCCTCATCGCCGAGGCCTGGGATGCGGCGGGTCTGTATCAGGTAGGCAGTTTTCCCGGATTCCGCTGGGCTGAATGGAACGGCCGTTACCGGGATGTCATTCGCCGCTTTGTGCGTGGCGACAAGGGGCTGGTCAGCGAACTGGCGACCCGTATGAGTGGCAGCAGCGACTTCTACAAAGCGCAGCACCGTCTGCCGATCAACAGTATCAACTTCGTGACCTGTCATGATGGTTTTACCCTCTACGACCTGTTCAGCTACAACGAAAAACACAATGAAGCCAACGGTGAGTACAACCGTGACGGGCATAATGAACACCTGAGTTTCAACCATGGCGCCGAAGGCGCAACAGACGATCCGGAAATCCTGGAGCAGCGCAGGCAACAGGCAAAAAATACCTTAGCCATATTGTTGCTCAGCCAGGGCGTACCGATGTTGCTCGCCGGGGACGAAGTCCTGAATACCCAGAACGGTAATAACAACGGCTATTGCCAGGATAACGAAGTGACCTGGTTTGACTGGCGCCTGCTGAAGACCAATGCCGACATGCTGCGTTTTGTCCAGCATATGATTGCATTGCGCAAGCGGCATCCGTGCCTCATGCGCCGGCGCTTTTTGACCGGAGACCCGGTCGGGGGAAGTGATATCCCCGACGTTTCATGGCACGGCATCGATATCGACGCACCCTTATGGGATGATCCGGAAGCGCAGGTTCTGGCTTTTACGCTGGCAGCTGTTGCAGATGGAGAGGCGGATATTCATGTCATGCTCAATTTTTCCGACGCCGGCATCGAAATGGAATTACCCGCTATTCAGGGGCGGGAGCTGCGCCTGGCGCTGGACACCGGCCTGTCGGCGCCCGACGATATCGTCAGCCCGGAGCAACAAACGGCTTTCAGCGAAAAAAGATATCCTGTCGCTGCGCGAACGGTGGTTGTGCTTGAAGCCATTGCTGCTGCATGATCTTGGCCACGCTGGCGAACTGATGTTTGTCCAATATCCTGGAGAGCGGTGAAATGATGTTCGAATCGATTGTTTCTCAGTTCAGGCAGAGTCTCGCCCGGCGTAAAGCGGCAAAGGCAGATGCACGTGCCAGGGATAAGGAATTGCGGGTCGCCATCGAACACGTCGTTGATCAAATCAATCCGAAATTAAGGGCGGTCAGTCGCTACAGGAAAAAGCTCAAGCCGGCTGTCGAACGCAGTCTGGCCTACAGTGCCGGGTTGGTTGAGCAACTGCCGGTGGCGGTCGAGGTGAACGGCAAGGCCTGGGGTGCTGACCCGACGGTCCGGGCCCTTTTTTCCGGCGCTGCGGATCTGCAGCGCGTTTACAGCCACAGTGACGAGGTCCACGAGTTTTTCGACCGGCATGCAGAGCAGGAAAGCTGTTATGCGCTGTTGAGCATGCTGTGCAAGCAACGCTCGGTGCTGGGCATGGAAATGCACGGTGATGTCATGAGGCGCGATGTGCGGCAGACCAGCGTCAGCTTTGCCGACCACAGGGTGGTCAAACCGGCGTCTTCCCAACAGGCACTACGCAAGGAGCTCGAACAAAGAGCTTTTGAAGCATTGGTCAGCCATGCGCTGGAATGCATTACCGAATGGGTGTCATCCCGCAACTCCCTGCAGGAGCAAAGACAGCTGCTCGCTATGCAGCTCAGACTGGCGCATGCAAAGAGTGCGAGTCTTACACCATTGCTTGAAGGAAAAGGTGGCGAGGTCATTGATATCGAGGCGTTGCGAAAGCAGCATGAGCAGACGGGAGAGGCACTCGAACAGCTGCGCGCCAGCCTGACGACACTGGACGACTATATTGAGCGTATCTCGGAGCTGCTCGGTGATCCACAAGCCCATCTGAGGGTCGGCCGCGTTTCCATGCGTCTGAGCAAAATGAACATCAAGCTTGAGGGTGCAGCCGCGAGGGAGGAAGGGCATGAGCTGGAACTCACGGAAGTATCGCTTGGTGAAAATCTGAAGCGCATTCTGCTGATTACCCGCTTCCCGCGTGATGAGCTGTTAGCAAGGCAGGATTTTCTAAATTGAGTCAAACCGATTCGGCGCGCGGCAGCGACGGCATAGAGTCTGGTTTTGCCGGAGTGGACAGTTCATGCGTCTGGGCTACAGTTACTACTGTACTGACTAAGGAAAAGAGAGATTACCATGCGCCTCAGTGACAAGGTCGACAACATGCTGGATTTAAAGCGGGATGAGAAGGAGATCCAGCGCTGGATATTCTCGCTCATACCACTGGGTGTGGCATTCGTTTTTTTCTTTATTTTCATGCTGCCCATGGAAATAGCCAATAAAGATGTCATTCTTGTCATGGCAGCGGCCGCCGGATTTGCCGGGTTGCAGACGTTCTGGATTTTTCGCGGCTGGCGGCGTGCAGAAACATTGACCATAGTGCTGGGCGTCATCGGTATCGTCATTGCAGCGGTCTTTGTCTGGTCGTACATCGCCTTTTTAGGTGAAATCCTGCGCGAGATTATCAGGGGCTGGGCGACCTAGCGTTTAAAGGCGGCCGGCGCCCGTGGTAGAGTGAGCGAAAAAGCCACCGAGCCGAGGAGACGGCAATGACTTTCGACAGCATCAACCCTGCCAGCGGTGAGAAGGTCAACAGCTTCGAGCAGATGTCCGGTGACGAAGTGCAGGTGATTCTGCAAAAGTGTTGCGTGGCGCAGCAGGGCTGGGCGAACACACCGTTCGGCGAACGCGCCCGTTTGCTGGAAGCAGTGGCAGAGCTGTTGCTGGAGAACAAGCAGGACTATGCTCGGCTGATGACCGAGGAGATGGGCAAAGTCTATCCCCAGGGTATCGCTGAAGTGGAAAAGTGTGCCTGGGGCTGTCAGTACTACGCCCGGCATGCAGAGCAGTTTCTTGCCCCGGAAGATGTTGCGACTGAGGCACAGCACAGCTTTGTGACCTATAAACCGCTGGGGGCGGTGCTGGCGGTTATGCCGTGGAACTTTCCGTTGTGGCAGGTGTTCCGATTTGCGGCGCCCGCCCTGATGGCGGGCAATGCAGCGGTACTCAAGCATGCGCCGAACGTCTTCGGTTGTGCCCTGCTGATAGAGAAAATTTTCGCCGAGGCCGGCCTGCCCGAAAACCTGTTTCGTTCCCTGATAATCGATGTACCGCAAACCACCCAGGTCATTCACAACCCTTTGGTGAGCGCGGTCAGCATAACGTCCAGTGTCGCGGCCGGACGTGCGGTTGCCAGCGAGGCCGGCAAAGTACTTAAAAAATGCGTGCTGGAACTGGGCGGTTCGGATGCCTTTATTGTGCTCGAGGATGCGGATATCGACCAGGCTGTAGAGGTCGGGATTGTTGCTCGTTTCCAGAACAGCGGCCAGAGTTGCATCGCGGCAAAACGCTTTATTGTGCTTGAATCCGTGTACGAGGAATTCGAAAAGAAATTCGTCGACAAGGCCAGTAAGCTGAAAATGGGTGATCCGTCAGAGCCAGAGGTCTATATTGGTCCGCAGGCGCGGGTGGATTTGCGCGATGGCCTGCACGATCAGGTGCAGCGCAGCGTTGACGCCGGTGCCAGGCTGCTGCTGGGCGGTGAAGTACCGGACGGACCCGGCGCCTTTTACCCGGCCACCGTGCTGGCGGGTGTCAAGCCGGGCGTGGCGGCCTGGTCAGAGGAGCTGTTCGGGCCGGTGGCGACACTGATCAAGGTCAGGGACGAACGCGAAGCCATTGAAGTGGCCAATGCTACCGAGTTTGGTCTGGGTGCTTCGGTCTGGACCCGGGATCTTGCCCGCGGCGAACGCATTGCCGCCGACGAGATTCAATCCGGTGCCGCCTTCGTGAACGATATGTCCAAGTCGGATCCACGTATGCCGTTTGGCGGTATACGCAACTCCGGCTACGGCCGCGAACTGTCGATATTCGGTATACGAGAGTTTGTGAACGTGCACGCCGTGTGGGTGAACGAGCCTTAACACACGCCGCGTGGTCAGGACACCGCTCCTGCGGCCGGCGTTTCTGCGCTCAAGTGTGGGAATGAACGGTCATCCGGTAAATTAGAGTAACATGGGAGAAAGCGGATGTTGCGTATCCTGATCAGTCTTTTGATAGTCTGCAGCGCGGTTCTTTTCAACGCTTGCAGCAAGCAAACCGAGCAAGCGGAAGTGATTCGCCCGGTGCGTGCCATCAAGGTGGGTGATATCAGCGGCCTGTCGGGGCGCAGTTTCCCCGGTCGGGCCCGGGCGGCCCAGGAGGTCGACCTGTCTTTCCGGGTGGCGGGCCCGTTGATCGAATTGCCGAACGATATCGTTGGCCGTGAATACCGGCAGGGTGAGGAGATCGCCCGGCTCGATCCGCGTGATTACGAAGTCAAGGTACGCGAGCTGGAAGCCAAACTCGATCGGGCTGAGTCCAGCGTCAAGCGGGCCGAGGGCGAATACAAGCGAGAACTGAATATCTTCGAACAGGATGCGGGGGCGACCAGCAAGACCTCCGTGGACCGCAAGCGTGACACGCGTGACCAGGCAAAAGCCGAGGTCAAGTCGCTGGAGGCTTCTCTGGATGCGGCCAAAGACGATCTTCGATACACCCGCCTAATGGCGCCGTTCGACGGCAAGGTGGTCGCCAAGTATGTCGAGAATTTTCAGGATGTGCGTGCCAAACAGCAGGTCGTCCGCCTGCTGGATAGCAGCCAGGTCAAAATAGTGGTCGATATTCCGGAAAACATGATATCGCAGTTGTCCTATGTCGAGGATATCAGTGTGGTCTATGATGCTTTCCCGGAGCGCAGCATTCCCGCCGGGATCCATGAAGTGGGTGCCGAAGCGTCACTCACTACGCGCACCTACCCGGTCACACTGATACACGGTCAGCCGGAAGACATCACCATCCTGGCCGGCATGG
>JBDNAP010000471.1:0-7260 GCA_039768325.1 Thiogranum sp. | reverse complement strand
TCCCGGATATAGCCACATTGTGGGTAGCCGCCAACAGCTACTGGCCGAATAAATTCGGCCCTACAGAGGAAGAGCCGCCTTAACTTAGTGCCATTCACATTGGACATTAATTCCAAACCCGGTCCCTACTGCCTTAGAACCATTTCTTATATTTGAACCACAGCATCTGCACGACAAGAATTCCGACTATAAGCAGCGAGAAAATCAGGAACGCCCAGGGGTTTTCAGTGCCGGGGATTCCGCCCACATTAATGCCCAGCAAGCCGGTAAGGAACCCCAGTGGCAGAAAAATTGCCGCGACGACCGACAGCACGTACATGCGGGTGTTCATCTGATCCGACAGCCTGCTGAGAAGTTCCTCCTGGGTAACGGCCGCACGCTCGCGCACAGCATCCAGATCCTCGATATTGCGGATGAGCCGGTCACTGACTTCCCTGATTTTCTGTCGACTGTCGTCATCAAGCCAGGCAGTCTTCCCGGTAATCAGTTGGGCGAAAGCATCACGCTGGGGTGCCAGGTAACGGCGCAGCGTGATCGTCTGTCTGCGCAGGGTTGCCAGGTCGAATCGCAAGGAACTGCTGCTGGCATCCAGCACCTGATCCTCGAGATCCGCCACCAGGTCTTCACACTTGTCCACAGTATCACTTATGCGCCACACAATGCGGTCGGCAAGGGCAACCAGGAAATCCGCAGCATCAGCCGGACCTCTTCCGGCATCCAGCTGTTCAGCTATATCCCTGGCAGAAAACAAGACCCGTTCCCGCGTACTGATGATACGTTTATCGTCAACCCACAGGCGTACCGCGACCATGTCATCCGGTTCCGCTCCTGGATTCGTATTGATACCACGCAGCGCAATCAACAGCCCGTCGTCGATGGAGGTGGCCCTGGGTCTGGTCTCCTCCACCAACAAGGCATCCGCTACCAGGTCTTGTAGCCCGGCGGAATTCTGCAGCCACTGCCGGGCATCCTCACTGGTATAGTCGAAATGCGCCCACAGGACACCCTGTTCGCGCGTCCAGGCTTCAATGTCCACCATATCGAGACGACGGCCACCCCCTGTACCATCGAGCAGATACGCGTGTATCAACCCTTCCCCATTTTTCATCGTCTCACTCCTGTTCTGCTACCCTTATCATGTCATGTCAGCGCCGCAGGTTCAGTTGCGCCTCCAGCTGAACGGCGCGTCCAATGCGCTCGCTCCACCGGTGACGATCCAGGAGTCTTCCACCATGTGCTGCAGGAACAGGATCTGGAACAGGGCCAGGTACAGAGCCAGCGGCACAACCGCCCTGACCTGTTCCATGAAACGTACGGTGACATAGGGCTGTAGCACCCTGGGCGCCTCGACGGTGTTCAGGTTTACGCGCTGCGGCGGACAGGCGATGAGCTCGCCCCCGGCATCCCGTTCCGGTTCGGGAGTGAAGGTATTGAAACTGACTTCGTTGCGCCCTGCTGTCAGCAGTCTCTGGTAGTCTCCAAAGCGCAGTGTTCTGTCATTCATGCGGACCATTTCCTGTCATTATCAGGAGTACCATTATAATTATTATGCGAGTATCCACCATCACCAGCGCCTTCACTTAAGGCGCATGGCCAGGAAAGGAGTCACTTTCGGGAAACTGCTCGATCAGATCCGCCTACAGAGAGCAATGCGCCTGATTGAAGATGACGGCATCAGATTTGCCGAAATCGCCCAAGATGCAGGCTATTCAGACAGTGCGCACTGCAACCGCGCCTTTCACCGATCGACCGGCATCTCACCAAGTCAATACCGCGTACAGCGATCCACTGATGGGTAGCTTCCTGTAGTTTCAGTCCGCACGTCTTGATAATTCCCGAACAGGCATTTCCGCTGGTTATATTTTCACAGTGAACAGGCCCGTTATACGTAAAGGTTGCGGGGCGCCTGGCGAGTAGCAACTCGCTATGCGCAGGTGTTAAACGCGCTTCTTAACCCGCCATGAATCAGCAGGGCAACTATCGCTGTCAAGTATTTCACCGCAATGGGGGCAGGCTTCCTGCCGCTTAAACTCTTCCCTGACCACACGTAACATAATCTTTTGCGCGTCTTCTTTGCTCAAACCAAGATTAACACGCATATTTTCGAGTACCACATGTTCGTCCAGCGACACTTTCCCGTCTCCCAACACATCATCGACAAGCTCCTTGTAATCTTCGTGACGTTGGTGCAGCTGTTGGGAAAATGCCGAGGCCAGGATACCGGCAGGCAACGCAACCATACCGATACCGACAATCATCACGCCAATTCCAAATATCTTTCCCCCGGTGGTTATCGGGATAACGTCACCGTAGCCGACCGTTGTCAATGTGGCGACCGCCCACCAGACCGCAGAGGGAATACTGCTGAATGTCTCCGGTTGCATTTTGTGTTCAAACAGGTAAATCCCCGTCGACGCGAAAACAAGAATGATCGCCAGTATAAGCAGCGCCGCAGCAAAGGCAGGCGATTCGTCCTTAAACACATTCAGGAGCAGGTTTATTGCTGATGAATAACGCGTTAACTTAAGTATGCGCACCAGGCGCAGTGCTCTGAGGAAGCGCAAATCAAGCGAGACAAACATACTCAAATAGAAGGGAAGTATGGCGGCCAGATCGATCAAAGCCATCGGGGTGACAGCGAAACGCAGGCGGCCTTTGACCGGGTGGGTAAACCGTCCGCCAGCCTCTTCCACACAGGCCCACAGGCGGAGCAGGTACTCGGTGGTAAAGACCGCCACTGAAAACACTTCAAACCAGTTAAAGTACGCCTGGTAGTCGATGTAGATATTCTTGACCGATCCCAGAATGACCGCTAAAACGTTAAGACCGATCAAGCTTATTATGAAGACATCGAATATCTTGCCGCCACGATCACCGGGTTTGGAAAGTTCGACGAATTTATGAACGCGTTTACGCATTAGCTGAGGCATGATGAAGAAAAGGCAGCAAATATTGCGCCAGTCATTTTCCGCTATTTCACGTCAATTTAATGGCGAAAGCGCCGCATCCGCGCCTCTGATCTGAACCGACGCATCAGTCGTTAGCGTTATCGAGTCTGGTTTATAAGGCGCCATACCCGGCAATCAGCAGCGGTCAACTCGACTTTCACGCCAGTGTCACAACCAGCCAACGGGTCACTCGTGCCGTGCTGCAAACACCATCTTGACGCGGAAACCGGCGACAATCTTCAAGATTAAGCAGAGGTTCATTAAAAACAGTTGTTCCGGGCAGCAGCTACGCAGTGCTCGATTGAGGCTCTTCGGACCTTTGGCTGGCGGCATACTCGTCGATCGCCATTGGCTTGCTGATTCCGTAGCCCTGAGCATAATCGATGCCCAGTTGCCTCACCACGGCGAGCACAGCGTCGTCTTCGACAAACTCGGCAATGGTCTTCTTGCCCATCACGTGACCGATATCGTTGATCGATCGCACCAGTGCCATAGATGTACTGTCGCTGACGATATCGCGGACGAAACTGCCTTCAATCTTGAGAAAATCCACGGGCAGGTTTTTCAGGTATCCGAACGAAGACATACCGCTGCCAAAGTCATCCAGGGCGAATAAGCATTTTTTCTTTTTCAAGGCCGCTATCAGTTTCAGAGCCTGATTGAAATTGGATATGGCGGAAGTCTCGGTTATCTCAAAACAGAGTTTTTCTGGCTGGATGTTGGAGGTTTCAATCAGATCCTCGATGAAATGCGGGAATTCCGGATCCGAGAAAGTCGGGGCTGACAGATTGATAGAGCAGAACGAAAGTTCGTCCAGATGATCCTGGTGGGTCGACAACCAGTGGATGACATTGCGTACGACCCAGCGGTCGATAGATGGCATAATGCCGTATCTTTCCGCGGCCGGTATGAAACTGCCGGGCGGCACCAGTTCTCCGTTTTCATCCACCATGCGGAGTAAAACCTCGTAGTGAAGTCCAGGTTCCGCATTGGGCCCCAGGCCCCGGATGGTCTGGGCGTAAAGCCTGAAGCGATCTTCTTCGAGCGCGGCGTGCAGCCTGGACACCCACCGCATCTCGCCACGGCGTTGTTCCAGGGTATCGTCGTTCGGCTTGAAAACGTGGATACGGTTGCGCCCTGCCTCTTTTGCCGCGTAACAGGCCTCGTCCGCCGCCTGCAGTAGCGCATCCGTGCTAGCGAAGTAGTCGTTAATGAATACAACGCCGATACTGACCCCAATGGCGAAGGTCTTCTCCTGCCACAGAAAGCGGAATTCTCCCGTGCTTTCCCTGAGTTTCTCCGCCACCTTGATCGCGCCACTCGGCTCGCAATCCTGCAGGATCACCCCGAACTCATCACCGCCCAGCCGCCCAATCGTGTCCTGATCCCGTAACTGACCGGCCAGTATGGAGGCGAGTTGCTTTAACAGGTTGTCGCCGGCAGCATGCCCACAGGTGTCGTTTACTATTTTGAACTGGTCGAGGTCGCAATAGAGTAGCGCGCACTGGCGTTTCTGTCCGCTCGCGCGGCCCAGCGTGTGTTGGAGCTGGTTTTCGAACTCGGTGCGATTGACCAGGCCGGTGAGGGCATCGTGAGCAGCCTGGTGTTGGATCTTCTTGGTCAGGTTTCTGGAACTTGTAACGTTACGGAACACCATTACTGCACCCAGGATATCGCCGTTGTGGGCGCGTATCGGGGCACCGGATTCTTCAATCGAATATTCGCGACCGTTGCGGGCGACCAGTAGATTGTTGACGTTGAGTTTGGATACTTCTCCCTGTTCCAGTGCGGCCCTGACCAGGTTGCCTACCGGTTTCCCACTGTCCTCCTGAATCACTTTGACCACGCAGGAGAACGGCAGGCCTTTTGCCTCCTCCATCGACCAGCCGGTCAGATCTTCCGCCACCGGATTCATGTATTCCACGGATTCCTCCGCGTCGGTGGTAATCACCGCATCGCCGATCGAATGAAGGGTGATTTCGGCGCGTTCCTTGGCGTCGAACAGCGCCAGTCTGGCCCACTCCAGTTCTTCGTTGCGGCGTTTGTTCTCAGTCATGGACTTGCAGAGTGTGTTAACCGACTCGGACAAGGCATGAATCTCGCGAGACCCGTCCATCGTGAGCTGCGTTTCCAGGTTGCCCGCAGAGAGCGTCTGCAGGCGGCGGTGGATTTTGGACAAGGGCTGCACCGTAACCTTGAAAACAGCAACGGTAATAATGAACGTCAGCAATAGAAGTAACAGGGTCGACCATACACGCAACCAGAATACGTGCTCGCTTACCTTGTGGTGGAGACGATCGGTGTTCCAGGTAACGATGACCTTTCCATAAAGTTCGTCGTCGAAACGCACGTCCTCGGTATACGTTACCGTTTCCGCCGGGTTGCCGATTCCGTTGCGGCTCCAGGATGTCAAAAGCACACCGCGTTCATTTTCGAAGCGCACCGACTGGATGTCGGGCTCCTGATTGACAGTGGCCTTGACGATGCTTAACAGAAGCGGGGTGTCTTCGCTGATCACGGCTTCCAGTGCCGATGCGGAGATCAGTGACACCATCCTCTGGCTGTGTTCCAGCATTTCGTCAATGTAGGCTTTCTTGCCGAAATAGCGGGTAATTTCACCGGCCACAAATAAAACGAGCAGGGCCGCCACTGTCATGATGATCAGAAGCTGACCCATTAACGGCATCCTGCGCTGTGGGGCGGGCTTCAGCACAATGTCATGCGCCGGGTCCGGGCGGAAGAACCCGGTCCTAGCCTGCATCCGGCAACCAGTAGATAAATCGGTTTTCTTATCGTCCATGAGACTATTCGAAAAATTCCGGGTTGTTACTCACCGCCGTGACGATCGGCATGTAGTCATCAGGCGAGCCGATGACAAATCCGTCCTTGCCTAAAGCCTTCAGGCCCGACGGATTCTTGTATTCGAGTAGCGCAAGGCGTAGCGCGGATGTGACGCGCTCGTCCAATCCTGATCTTGCCACCCAGGGTTTGGTGATATTCTGGAATGTGGCAATGGGACGAAGTGCCACGCCCTTCTTCAACAGCTTCTTATAAGTACTTTCTTTCAATGCGCCGGCGTCGAATTTCCCTGCTGCCACCGCGTAACCGACGCGGTCGTGACGTCCCAGATAGGCGTAACTATCCAGATCGGCGGCGGTGATACCCTGCTGCAGGAGATACTGCTGGGACAGGTATCGGCCGATGGTCGATCTTTCGTCTCCGAAGGCGAATCGCTTGCCCTTGAGTTCGTTCACGGACTGGATCTGGCTCGAACTGGATGTACAGATCACACCGTTGAAGCGTTTGGAGCCTCTCTTGCTCTCCATTGCCACCAACTTGACGGCGGGATCCAGTTTGATGACTCTGACGTAGGAGGCGGGGCCAAGTCTGGCGAAATCGACCTTTCCACTGGCCAGGGCGTGTACGCCGTTCTCGTAGCTGCTCGAGACCTGCATTCTTATCGATACCGGCTCGTCCAGTTCGAGACTCATAATCTGTTCCAGGTCTTTCAGAATCGGTCTGAACTTTTTCACCATCGTCGTCGGTTTATCAGACGCGTAGACCCCGAAATTCAAACTGACCTCTGCCAACACCGCGCCGGAGCTGAATAATACTATTAAAAACAATAGGAAAACCTGCATACCCCAAATCCTTGTTTGCGCTGACAACAATCACCGGGAGATCTCAATTTCTCCTCTATGAAACGTTATCGTGCGGCAGGATCTGAACTTGAATAAAAACCACAAACGAAACAGGTTGTTAATCGCTCCTCTGCCGCGCGAGCGGTTCAGGGCAGTGGTTTGTTGATTACTGCGGCTGGCAGAACCAACTGGCGAATACAGGTTCACCCTGATTCACAAGCTGGGCCTTGAATCACCGTCCTGAACGGCCATTTTTCGCTTTATGGCCCGGGGGGTGTCGTCTAAGCGGATGGCTTCACTTGAAATACTGGAAACATGTACTAATGTCTATGGACTAGGGTCTATAAATATTTTCATAAATAACCCTAGGTAATTAAAAGGAATTAATTCCGGCAAACATTACATGTCTTCTATCGATTATTGGAGGGATGGGTTGGGTATGGTCAATTTTCCGGTCGAAACGAAAGTATTATCAAGACATGGCGATCGAGCAGTCACCTTGGGACTGGCGGCGATTCTCGGATGCGGGAGCGCGCCGGCGGCGGCGATTCCCTCCCCTGATCTGCTGATCAACCTCACAGCGAGTGCCGCCCAAACCCTGGGCCTGCTGAGTGTGCTCGTGGGTGGATTCGCCTACTCGGCGAGGAAGAAGCCGAGAAGCCACACCGAGC
>JBDNAP010000079.1:0-5169 GCA_039768325.1 Thiogranum sp. | reverse complement strand
TTTCTTCAAGCGGCTGCTGAAAAATCACCATGGAGAACCGCGAAAGATTGTAACGGACAAGTTGAGAAGCTATGGCGTTGCGCATAGAGAACTCATCCCGGAGACCCTTCACGATACATCCCAGTATGCCAATAACAGGGCAGAGCTTTCTCACCAACCGACGCGTGTGCGAGAGCGCGGCATGCGTCGGTTCAAGTCAACACGGCAAGCGCAACGATTCTTGAGTGTTCATGCCGCCGTGTATAATTTGTTCAATCTTGGCCGGCACTTGGTATCGGCTAGCCATTATCGGGATTTGAGGCAGGGCGCCTTTACGTCTTGGGAATCCGTAACAGCAAGATAGTTGAAACCTGGGCGGGAATTCGCGATATCCTGAGTTTTAACCTGTCAATACCTCAAAGCGCTCTGTCAGAGCCGGACGGAGGAGGCGGCCGAGGCAACATAAGAATGGCTCTGCAAATCCAAATCGAGT
This sequence comes from Thiogranum sp., assembly GCA_039768325.1. Classification (GTDB taxonomy): domain Bacteria; phylum Pseudomonadota; class Gammaproteobacteria; order DSM-19610; family DSM-19610; genus Thiogranum. The sequence continues at coordinate 4,697 of JBDNAP010000079.1, read as the reverse complement.
CTTACCGCACTTTGCTGATCAGGGCACTGTCGGCGCAGATTTGCCGTCAAGATTGGCTTTGAGCAGTGTGCCCAGAAAGTCAGCGAAAGGCACGATATCTTCGCCGACACTAGCTGCTTCGAGGGCGGCCATATAGTCGTTACGCTCCTCGACGGGAATAACCGTCCAGGGGTAGCCGCCAGCTGCCAGCATTACATTCATGAGGAAACGTCCTATCCGCCCGTTACCATCCATATAGGGATGGATATACACGAACATGAAATGTCCCAGTACAACACGAACGGCGGGGTCCGGCTCATTCGTAAGAAGGTTGAAGAACGCGGGCATCAAATCACGCACTGCTTCCCGGTTTGGCGGTGTATGCATGGACCGACGGATATAGACCGGACCATTGCGGTAGCCCGCGAGGTCTGCAGCTTGCAGTAGACCAGCCGTGATGCTCGGTGCAAACAACTCCCGATACCAGGTACGGTGATCGTCATCGACGACGGCACCTGGATTTTTGCCTTTAAGTACTTTTGTCACACTGTTGCGGACGACCTGAAAGGCCTGATAGTACCCGCGTGCCGCCAGGGCATTGCGATGCTCGCGGTCCTCTTCGTTATTATCCGGATTCCAGTTCTGATTGCGTACGCGCTCAATTAATTCAGCACTGACACGGTAACCTTCGATCGACAGGGAGTGGTAAGCATCGGCGACATAAACACCGTCAACATGCTGCATATATCCTTCGATGTCTTTGGTCAAACCGGGTGATTTCGGGAAGCGCTCGATGATAGGCTCGCGCATCGCCTGCCAGAGAAGGCGCATGCGCGTGACATAAGGCGATTGCTCTCTATCACTTAGGATGATAGGTGGCTTCGTTTCGAACGGATCGGATTCCCTCACGTCATAGCTGGCTGCGCGCATAGTTGCAACGATGTCGTCGGCTATCCGCTCCCGGCCAAGATTTCGGAAAGCTCCTGCCAGTCGCCCTGCAATAGTCGTATGGCCGCCCTCCAGCAATTTTGCCAAGAGTTCTGAGGCATCTGTTATCGTGGCAAGAGTCGCGCGAATGTCAGTCGGTTTTTGCTGGAAGAATCTTGGCGAACAGTCAATCAAGGCCGGAACCAGCGCATAGAGACAAAGGCCATTTATGATTTCAATGTCCCGTAGTTCTGGCATGTTATATCGGACGCTTAAAAGCGACGTGCCATGCGGAAGTTCCGTGATCTTGTTATCGCCTTTCGGTGATCGGACCAGGAGCTGAGGAGGGACCGTCCGGTTTCCGGCATGAAGGGAGATCGACTGCTCCGGCGAAAGGCACCAATCTGTGCCAAAGCGCTCGTTCAGATACGAGGCGCAGAAATCCCAAAAAGACGCATACCACGCGGTGCTTTCGCCGGCAGTTTCGTCCGGTCGGGACGGGATGTACCATCCTTTGATTACTGCCTGCAGGAAGCCGTTTGCGACAAGGCGCTCCCGGTCGATGCGTCCCAGGTCGCTTGAACGAATTGCAACAACGTCGCGGTCCTGGAGGTCTTTCAAGGCTTCAAGAGATCGTGCCAGTTTTTCTGAGGGAGCCGCCATGCTCTTAACTCTTTTTTAGAGGATCTTGTGTTGTGCTAACTCCAGGTTATTAGGCTGGTCTAATCCTAGGTAATTATGTTGTAGCATTTATAGGCTATTGCGTCGAGCGAAAAACAGGTTTTCTTGCGTAAACTGGTGGAGATGGTGTAATTCATTACTTGCCGCCTTAAAATAAGTCATTATATAACAAGTGCTTGTATATTTTATTGCACCCGCGACAAATAGGGGTGTCTGTTGGGAACGTCCGGAAAATTTGCCTGTAAGATCTATGCATGCAAATCATGAATAATGATGTCGACGGTTTTTGGGGTGAGTAAGAACTGCGAGCTAAGTTGATAGCTGCCATAAAACGTATCTCTTTGAAAGTTTTCTTAAATATGTTACGTGAGACACCGTGCGTAACTGGGGGATAAGGTGGCCTCTCCTTGGGGACGCCATATAGTCTTTTAACAGGCAGAAATATAAAGAGAATTAATAAACAGTTTTAACGTAAGAATCCTGGGCCCAATAAGCTGTTGGTTTGACAAATAATAAAACAGGGGTTCGCGTACTCCTCCCGACGCCATGCTATCCCCCGATTTGAGTTCATTTCCGTAACCACGCCCGGGTAAGCGCTGTTAGCGTGCGCTTCTGAAGTTTGAGTCTGCCACGTTTGGTTTCCCAGCTTGCGACCGTCTGTGGGGTGACGCCAAGCAGGTCCGCGAATTGGGAACGCGTCATTCCGAACTGTTTACGCAGCCGGGCAACCGCCGTGCTGGTAGGCGTAAATGTGCGTTTTTTCGAAGTTGCTTTTGCATTGCCGGCCCTGGATTTTCCGCGTCCTGATGTCGTATTGTTGCGGGCTGATTTTACCTTGTTTGCATGACGCGCAGTTTTACGCGGTGGTGATTTTATTTTCTTTACCGGCGGCGTTGTGTCCTCTATATCAATACCAAACATATTCGAGAGATCCTGGTTTGCAAGACGACGCCGTTTACCCCGCCCAGTAGTCGCCGTCTGAATGTCCAGTTCCGCCGAGATGAGCTCTTCATGGTCGACCTTGCGCAGCACGAAGAGCAGTTCCGGTTTTTTATCCAGTCGGGCACCAACACCGTACAACACGGCGGCCACATGCTTGCACATGTCGGCCCAGTCGGGACAGTCGCAGTGGAGTTTGATTTCCCCAGGTTGTGGGAACAGTCCCTTGGCAGGATTGGTCACGACTCCCATCACCTGGCTGGACAGATGTCCCTGCAACAATTCCAGCATGGAGCCGATCTGGCCAGCGCATTGCTTGCGTACGTTTTTCCACCTGGCCGATGATAGGGGGACAATATCGATGGTGACGTTGTATAGCTCTGAACCGGAGACGATGGCCTCGACTTTCCCTTTTTTGATCGCCAGGTGACAGACCGAACCGTTACGCACATAGGTTCGGCCGCGTGGCAGGCGGTTGGCGAAGTCGCTGAATCGCTCCAGGTGCTTGCACCAGGCCTCGCCCCAAAAGGTATGGGCGATCTTGCGGCCCTGGATCTCGATGGGTTCGACGTCCAGGCCCCTGCTGCGCAGCTTGTTCATCTCCCGGGCCGCCTTGGCGCGCCGCTGCGCTACCGACACATAAGGTCGCCATTCACCATAAGACATCGGCTGTTCTCCCGTTAGACCTGTATCTTGTTAACATCGAGTGAAACCAGTTCCAGCAATGCCTCGTTATTCATTTCGGTCAGCAGAGTTTCGGCGCTGCCCTCCAGCAGGTCATTGGCCAATGCCATCTTCTCCGTTATCAGGGCGTCTATTTTTTCTTCTACTGTACCCTGACAGACGAATTTGTGGACCAGTACATTGTTCCGTTGGCCGATCCTGAACGCCCGGTCGGTGGCCTGGTTCTCCACGGCCGGATTCCACCAGCGATCGAAGTGGATCACGTGGCATGCCTCGGTCAGATTCAATCCGGTACCGCCGGCCTTGAGTGACAGGATGAAAAACGGTGGCCCGTCTTCCTGTTGAAAATCGTCCACCAGCCGCTTGCGCTGTTTGACCGGGGTGCCGCCGTGCAGAACCAGCCCTGACTGGCTAAACTGCTCAGTGAGAAACGCAGCCAACGGGCCGGTGATCTCGCGAAACTGGGTAAAGACCAGCATCTTCTCCTGGCGCGAGGCGATCTCTTCGCACAATTCGGCCAGCCGGGCAAATTTGCCGCTGCTGCCGGGATCATACCGATCATCACCCAGCAACTGTGAGGGATGGTTGCAAATCTGCTTGAGGCGCATGAGGGTGGCAAGCACCAGGCCGCGTCGTTGCATTCCGTCCAGTGTATCCAGTGAAGTCGCCAGTGTCCTGACCTCTTTCCTGTACAGCGCGGCCTGGGTCTTGCTCAGACCGCACCACGCATGTACCTCGGTTTTTGCGGGTAGATCGCTGATGATTGTCTTGTCGGTCTTGAGCCGGCGCAGGATGTAGGGGCGCACCAGGTTACGCAAGGGGGCGTATTGGTCGTTCTCTCCGGCGTTCAGCGATTTGACGAAGGTCTTGAATCTCGATGCTGACCCGAGCAGACCCGGGCACAGGAAATCGAACAGCGACCAGAGATCGCCGAGCCGGTTTTCTATGGGTGTTCCGGTCAACGCGATCCGGGACGTGGCTTTCAACTTCTTGGTTGCGCGGGTTTGTCGGCTGGCGGGATTCTTGATCGCCTGAGCTTCGTCCAGGACCAGCAAGCGCCAGTCTTGTGCCTGTAGCCACGACTGCCTCAGTAGCATGCCATAAGTAGTTAGAACCAGGTCGATGCCTGCCAGGCCGGCACTGTCAGTGTTGGCCAGCGTCTCGATTTCCTGTTTACTCATCAGCGATGGATGTACGAACAGGCAGCGCAGGGAGGGTCCATAGCACTCCAGTTCGGCCTTCCAGTTGGCCAGCAGCGATGCGGGCAGTACCAGCAGGGAAGGGGGCTTGCAGCGCCGCTTTTTCAGTACCAGCAGCAGGGCGATGATCTGCATGGTCTTGCCCAGACCCATGTCGTCGGCCAGGCACACGCCCAGCCCGAAGCGTTCGAGGAACGCCAGCCAGCTGTAGCCCCGCTCCTGGTAGGGGCGGAGCGTGCCCTGGAAGCCGTCGGGCGTGCGCAGCTGCGGGAGCTCAACCTTCGCATT
>JBDNAP010000470.1:0-6132 GCA_039768325.1 Thiogranum sp. | reverse complement strand
TCACGCCGCTGGATACCGCGCATTCTGCAACGATGCTGGAATGGGGGTCCTGTTTGAGAAAATGGTCGACGATACCGTCGCTCACCTGGTCGCAGAGCTTGTCCGGGTGGCCCGTTGTGACCGATTCCGAGGTAAAAATGAAATCGTCATTCACCTGATTTCCTCCTGTCCTGTGTCTTCATTCCGCTCCGCGGATTGCATATAGTCTGCCGGGATCTGATCTTCATTTTCGTCTTCCAGTTCGTCTGGTGGGGAAGGTTTGGTGCCCTCATTGACAACCAGCGGTAACACTACGCCCGCAGCAATGACCAGCAGATCGGCGATATTGAGTGGCGTGGTACCCAGTAGTCGCCTTGCCGCCGGGACCAGACTCACGACCGCCTGCAAAGCGGCCATGCCAAGGATAGCACGGGTAAGGTGCGGATTCGGTGGCAGTGACTGGCCACCGAAGACATTTTTATAATGCGAACGGGAACTGAGCGCATGGGCCAGCTCGTTTAATGTCAGGGTATTGAATGCCAGGGTGCTGGCAGTCGCCCCCGAACCGTAGCGCTTCAGTCCGTACAGATAGGCACCCATGGTACCCAGTCCGATGGTACCTGATTCAAACACCATGCGTTTCAGGTCGCGGCCCTCGATGATGGCTTCTCCGGGGTCGCGCGGCGGGCGGCCCATAATACCGGGTTCGGCGGGCTCAAGCGACAACGCCAGACCGGGGAAGATATCGGTAACCAGGTTGATCCACAGCAACTGCATAGGATTCATCGGCTGGCCCAGATTGAGCGCAATGCCCGCCAGCATGACCTCGATTTCGGTGAGATTGGTGGACACCATGAAGTGGATCATTTTGCGAATGTTGGTATAGATAGTGCGGCCCTGACGGACAGCGGTGGACATGGTGTGCAGATTGTCGTCCTCCAGCACCACATCCGAGACCTCGCGCGCAACATTGGTGCCACTCCCCCCCATGGCTACGCCGATGTCAGCTGCCTTGAGGGCGGGCCCGTCGTTGATACCGTCGCCGGTCATGGCGACCACATAGCCGGCGTCCTGCAAGGCCTGGACGATTTTGAGTTTGTGGGCCGGACTGACGCGGGCGAAAACATGCACATTCTTGACCAGGCCGGCCAATAAGGCCGGATCCATATTTTCCAGCTTGCTGGATTCGAGCACCTGCAGGGGCTTGCTCCCACTTAAACCCAGCTGCTGGCCGATGGCGGACGCGGTGGCACTCTGGTCACCGGTAATCATGATAGTCTGGATGCCGCCACGATGAAATTTGGCAATCAGCTTGTCCATACCGGGCCGCATGGGATCGGCCATGCCGGCCAGACCCAGCCATGTCAGCTGCCCGGTCTTGGTCGGCATGCGGTCGTTATCAAGCTCCCGGTAAGCGACGCCCAATACCCGCAGTGCATCGCCGGCCATGCGCTCGTTCTCGGCAAGTATTGCCTCCCTGGCCTGGCTTGATAGCCTGACATGCTTTCCCTGTTTGATCTGGTGATCGCACATCGCCAGCACTTCTTCGGGGCTGCCCTTTACGGCAAGCAGATACTTGCCATCCTCATAGCCATGCAGCGTACTCATGTAAGGGCGACCCTCGGCCCGGTAACGTGTGCGCAGCGTTGGATACTGATCACGCAACGCGACGACGTCGATGCCGGCGTCCAGGGCAAGATTGACCAGTGCATTTTCCGTCGGCGAGCCTTCCAGCTGGTGGTCTGTCAGGGTTCCCTTGATCCCGGTCTCGCTGCACAACGCAACGACCTGCATCAGGCGCACCAGTTCATCGCGTGCCAGGGGATCGACACTACCGGCGTCGGCCTTGAACTCACCTTCGCTGATAGCGAAGGCCTCCTGGCCACCGTACACCTGCACGACCGCCATGCGATTCATGGTCAGGGTGCCGGTCTTGTCCATGCAGAATACCTGCACCGAACCCAGCGTCTCCACCGCATCCAGGTGCCTGACCGCGACGTTGCGTTTACGCATGTCCGCGATACCCATGGCCAGCGTGGTCGTAGCCACCGCCGGCAAACCCTCCGGTACCGCCGCCACCGCCAGCGACACGGAGGCCTTGAGCATTTCCAGCCAGGCATAACCGCGCAGGACACCGACCCCGAATACTCCGGCGCACACCCCGCCACTCAGCAGAGCCAGTTTGGTGCCCATATCGTCGAGCTGTTTCTGCATCGGGGTATCCGGTGCCTCGGCCTCCCCCACCATGGTCTGGATCTGCCCCAGCTCTGTGCTCTTGGCGGTGGCAATGACGACGCCGCGCCCGCTGCCACCGGTGACATGCGTGCCCATGTAGGCCATGTTGTAGCGGTCACCGAGCGCGGAATCCTGCTTTACGCTGGAATTGCTATCCTTGGAGACCGGCATGCTCTCACCCGTCAGGGCCGATTCGTCCACGCTGAGATTATGTGTATTCAACAGCCGCACATCAGCTGCAATATAGGATCCGGGAGTAAACACAAGGATATCGCCCGGCACAATGGACTCGACGGGAATGATACCCGCCACACCATCGCGCAACACGTTGACCGCACTCACGCCGCCCTCTGCCAGCGAACTGATGGTCTTTTCCGCCTGGCGCTCGGTGACGAAACCAATCGCCGAATTGATCAGGACCACACCGACAATGACCGCGGCATCCATCATACCACCGGTCAACAGGGCTATGACCGCAGAGGCCGCCAGCAGTCCGACTGGCGCGCTGATAAACTGGCCGATAAAAATCGACAGGTCGGAGCGTGGCTCAGCCGCCGCAAGTCTGTTCTCGCCATAACGCTGCAGACGCAACGCGACTTCCTCGGAACTCAGACCCTCCTTCTCGGAAACATCGAGCTGTGCGATCAGCTGGGCGAGCTTCATGCTATGCCAGGCATGGATCTCCTGAGGCTGGCTCGGCAACGCCGAGTACAGCGCATCCATACCAGCCGCCATGCCGAACACCGGCTGCGTGGCAGGCGACGAGGAAAACTCTCTCAGCATCGCAGTAAAGCCGTCGAGTACCCGCGACACACGGAAACGCGGACGCCCAGAGCCCGGCCTGCGCCTCAATTTTCTGTTTCGCTTTCCGTCCAGCTTCGATTCGACAAGTGCGATTATGTCCGCGAGCGGTGTTTGGGGTGCGTAGATGACCAGCAATCGGCCGGTCAGCGGACTAGCCTGAACAGCACGGATACTCCCGACGCCAACCAGCACATCCTCCAACACCTGTTTGAGCGGCTTTGAACGGTATAATCCCGATACTTTAAGACGAACACGCCCGCGTGCGCGGGCGTGCACCGGTGTTACAAGGCCTCTGTTTTCAGAGCTCATTGTTGCGCACCATGAACATACCCACGGTCTGAGTGATGTGCCCTGCGCACCCAGTCGTTGCTTGCCAGTGTTGCTGTGTAGGAAGAGAGGTGAAAGGTACCGGGTTTTGCGGATTGTTTGCTGTGAGCATTGCTATCTAACCCTGAGTCGGCCGTATCAGCAGCGTATTTCATCGAAACCAAATTTTGACTCTACTCTGCGATTGTTACACTTTCATTACAACTGAACATCAGTACATAGTTGCAGCCAATTTTCGACGTCTCAAATGAATTAATCTTTTTGATTCGAGCCTGAAGCGTGTATCTTAGCTCACTCGTTCACGGGGCTCGTAAGCGGGCAATACGTTCAGCAGGGGGAGAGAAAATGCTTAGCACGGCGTTGCAGTGGATTGGAGATGAAACCCTGCTTCAACAGTTCGTCGCCGAACTTTCCACCACCACCTTGCTGATCATTATCGCTGTCTGTATCGCCCTGTTGTCCAAGGGTGCTGACTGGATGATCGACGGCGTGGTAGATCTCGCCGAACGAACCGGACTGCCCAAGATCGTCATCGGTGCTACGGTTGTTTCGCTGGGCACAACACTGCCAGAGGCTTTTGTCTCCGTCATGGCGGCCTACATGGGCAATCCGGGGCTGGCACTCGGCAACGGCGTCGGCTCGATTATCGCCGATACCGGCCTGATCTTCGGTCTGACCTGCGTGCTGGTAGCGGTACCGGTGAACCGATTCATCCTCAACCGCACCGGCTGGGTTCAGGTGGGATCGGCCACCCTGCTGGTCGTCATCTCGGTCGTGATCCTCCTCAATACCCCCGCCGAATCCGAACCGATGCTGCGCAGATGGGTGGGCATCTTTTTCCTCTGTCTACTGGCTATTTATCTGTATGTCACCTATCTGTGGGCCAAACAGAGCGACGCGATGACGCAGGAAGAGAACGAACAGGAACAGCAGGAACTGATGGGACTGGGTCTCTGCTGGCTGCTGGTCGTCGGCGGTCTGCTGCTGGTAGTCATTGGCGCGCGCGTGCTGGTACCCAGCGCTTCGGAAATCGCCTTCCGGTTCGGTGTACCGGAAGACGTCATCGCCGCCACCATGGTCGCTTTCGGTACCTCTCTGCCGGAACTGATGACGGCCATTGCCGCAGTACGCAAGGGACATCCGGAGATTACGGTGGGCAATATCGTCGGCGCCGACGTGCTCAATGTACTGTTTGTGATCGGTGCCGCCGCGTTTGCCGCGCCACTTGCCATCCCGGAGAATTTCTTTTACTTCCACTTCCCGGCCATGCTCATTATTCTCTATTCATTCCGCGTCTTTATCAGTATGAACACAACTGAATTTCGCCGCTGGCAGGGTGTCTGGCTACTGAGTGTGTATGGCGGCTATGTGGTACTTCAGTATGCCCTCAATATAGGTGCCGCCCACTAATGGAAAACGCAGAAGCGCCTCTGATTAATTCGCGATATCATGGCATTCAGAAATCCCTATGCCTGCAAGGAGTGCCGTCCACACCGGAAATAGTATGCAGGCTGATTATTCATTGTGGGCGCAGCGCTTCATTAAGACAATCAGAGCTTCTCTAAACTGAAAAGGCATAGAAAAATGAAGATTCTACTGGCAACCGACGGATCTGAAAGCGCCCGGGCAGCAGTAGATTGCCTGCTGCGCTTTCCGTTCCCCAAACACAGCGACGTGACCTTACTCACCGTGATCGACAGGAACGTATTCAAAAACGAGGCAATGAGTAGCATTAACGAGGAACAGCGGGATGAGCTTGAGGAAACCGAGAAAATCGTACAGGTTGCGGCACAGGAATTGCTGGCTGAGGAAGCGGCACGGCTGACAAGCGCAGGATGGTCCGAATCCAGGGAACTGCGTATCGGCCACCCGGCGGAGGAGATCGCCCGCCTCGCCGAACAACTTGACAGCGATTGCATCATCGTCGGCTCGCACGGCACCAGCGGCATCAAACGCTTTCTGCTCGGCAGCGTTTCTGATTATGTGCTGCAATACGCGCCCTGCTCCGTACTGATCGTCAAGAAACACGATCAGCACGGAGCTGAAACCGGTAAACCCCTAAGCATGCTCCTCTCCTATGACGACTCCGCGTCAGCCAGAAAAGCCGTCGAGTTCTGCGCTTCACTGCCAATGGACGAGCAGACTAAAGTAACCGCCCTCACCGTTCTGCCGCTGGTCAAAATGTATCGCCAGGATATTCGCCAGCGATTAAGCTGGCTCTGGCAGGAAAAGAAAAAACAGGCTTTGGCTGCGCTCGAAGGGGTGAAAAAAGCGATAGGTCGCACGACAGCACATGTCGAAACCCAGCTTCGTGAGTCGCCCAACGTAAGCGATGAAATTCTCCAGGTGGCTACCGAACTCGACAGCGACCTGATTGTGCTCGGTCACAAGGGCAAGGGCGCAATAGAGAAATTTCTGCTGGGCTCGGTAACGATCCGCATTGCCCACCACGCACCGTGCTCGGTACTGGCAGTACGAAAGTAGCGCAGATCTCCCGGTTCCCGGGTAAAAAAGTTTTCGCTGCGCGAGGCGCATCCTGCAATGCTTGGAAAATCAGAACTTCTTTGGAACTGACAGCTAACCGTCAGCACTTGTAGACAAAACGGAACCAGCTGCGAATCAGCGGCTTGCCCACCTGACGCACCAGATCTTCCACCAACCCTGGCGTTTTCCGTTGTATGGAACGATTGCGGCGCCGAGGCGTGCGTCGCGCATGTTTGTGGCTACGGGTGATGCGGTCTGCAGGGGCATCCAGGGCAATCATGCCGGACCTGTTCAACGAGGAGG
>JBDNAP010000469.1:0-4321 GCA_039768325.1 Thiogranum sp. | reverse complement strand
CCGCTGATTCAGTTATCATGCCGTCCGTTCAACGGACAAGCAGTTGTAATTCTTGATGCGAAAGCTTCTCATCCTTATTAGCACAATTGCAAGTTTTTTCCTGGCCGCCTGCTCGAGTGACCCCATCGTCAACCGGCTGCCGTTTGTGTACCGTATCGATATCCAGCAGGGTAATGTCATCACCCAGGAGATGGTGGACAAGCTGCGCACAGGCATGAATAAACGCCAGGCCCAGTTTGTTCTCGGCGCGCCGATGCTGATCGACCCGTTTCACGCCAATCGATGGGATTACTTCTATCGCTACAAACCCGGAACTGATGGCAAGGGCGAAGCCGAGCAGGAACGCGTCAGCCTGTTTTTTGACGAGGACCGGCTGGTGGAGATCACCGGCACCATGCTCCCCAACCCCCAACCGGATATGCTGCCCACCAGCCGGCAGGTCACGGTGCTGGTGCCGCGTCAGGAACCCGAAGACGTCGGCATCCTGACCCGGACCTGGCGCTGGATGGGATTCGGCAAACAGGAACAGGACTAGTACGCCTTACTGCGTCTCGAGGTCCCCACCCCCCTTTTTCATACGCTTGCCTTGCGCAGCACGTTGTTTGCGCACCTGCTTTGGATCCGCGATCAACGGCCGGTAAATCTCGATCCGGTCACCTGCTCGCAATGTCTGATCCAGCTTTTTCAGTTTACCGAACACACCCGTTTTCATCTGCGCCGGGTCGATCTCCGGAAAACGGTCAAGGATACCGGACTGATGCACTGCCTGCTGCAAGCTCGTACCCGGCGCCACCTCCAGCTGGAGTATCAGCTGCTCATCGGGTGTCGCGTACGCCACTTCAACCGCTATCCGGTCAGCGTTTTCCATACACAGCTACCGCGCGTTTCATGAAAGAATCGACCAGGGAATTAGCGATCTGACTGAACACAGGCCCCACGACCGCGCCCAACACGCGACTGGAGAATTCAAACTCCAGGTCGAGTGATACCTTGCAGCCATCCTCACCGAGCGGATCAAAGCGCCAGAATCCGTTCAGATGTTTGAACGGCCCTTCGATCAGGCGCATTTCAATCATCTTGTTCTGCTGGGTTCGGTTACAGGTGGTGAAAGCCTTCTCCACACCGCCCTTGGAAAGCTCGATGGTCGCACGCACTTCATCAGCGCTCCGCGACAGTACCCTGCTGCTTCGGCAACCGGACAAAAACTCCGGGTAGGCGTCAATGTCATCCACCAGCGCAAACATTTCCGCCGGTGAATAAGGCACCAGCGCCGATTTGTTTATCGATGCCATCGGTCTATTCTTCACCCAGCCCGAACAGGCCGACAAAATCGATCAGTCCGGTCACATTCAGGAAGACGATCAGAACCGCAACCGGTGTCACATAGCGTACCAGCGCATACCAGAGTCGATAGGCAGGTCCGTCACCCATATCCAGTTCCTGCAGGCTGTCGTCACGCTTCATGATCCACACGCTGAAGACGGCAATCAACAAGCCGCCCAGTGGCAGCATGATGTTGGCGGTCAGGTAATCCAGCAAATCAAAAACCGTGTACTCCCTGAAAATCGAGATAAAGGACAGCGGCTTGAATTCAGACCAGTTATTAAACGAAAGAATGGTCAAAAGGCCGAATCCCCAGGTCGCAACGCCGGCATACACGGCTGCATACACCCGCGACACGCCCTTGTTTTCGACCAGCCAGGCGACGGCGGGTTCAATCAGTGAAATGGCGGACGTCCAGGCGGCAAACACCAGCAGTACGAAAAACAGGGTGCCGAAAAAAACACCACCCGGCATATGACCGAAGGCAATCGGCAGCGTCTGGAAGATCAGACCGGGGCCGGCCCCCGGTTCCAGGCCATTGATAAAAACAATGGGGAAAATCGCCATACCCGCGAGCAGGGCAACCAGGGTATCCAGAAAGCCGATGGTAATGCTGGTCTTGGCGATCGAGGTCCGCTCCGGCAAATAGGACCCGTACACCATGATCGCGCCCATCCCCAGACTGAGGGTGAAAAAGGCGTGCCCCATGGCGATCAGGACACCGTTGGCGGTGATTTTGCTGAAGTCCGGGGTAAACAGGAATCGCAGTCCCTGATCAAACGCGCCCCCGGCCAGCGCGTAGCCGTCGAGCATGATCAGCAACACAAACAGTGCCGGTACCAGAAAGCGCACCGCTTTCTCGAGTCCACTGCGTACCCCGCGAGCGACCACGATCATGGTCATCACCATAAACAGGGTATGCCAGGCCAGCAGGCGTTCAGGGTCACCGGTCAGCTGCTGGAAAATGCTCGCGATACCCTCGGCCGTCGCGCCGCTAAAGGTGCCGGCCGCCGAGCGGAACACGTACGCCATGGCCCAGCCGGCGATGACACTGTAATAGGAGAGGATCAAAAAGCCCGCCAGTACACCGGCCCCGCCCAACCACCGCCACAGCGGGTGGGCACCGGCCTCCTGCGCCAGGGTCCGCATGGTATTGATCGGACTCTGACGTCCACGCCGGCCCAGCAGGACTTCCGCCATCATGATGGGTATGCCGATCACGGCAATACACCCCAGATACACCAGCACGAAAGCCCCGCCACCGTTTTCACCGGCAATATAGGGGAACTTCCAGATATTACCCAGCCCCACCGCCGAGCCGGTCGCTGCCAAAATAAAGGCAAGACGGCCGGACCAACTACCGTGAACTGATTTTCTTCTTTCGGTCATGGATTTCCCTGTGGATCGGAAGCGGACAGGGGATTGTCCGCAAAACGGCGAAGATGCTCAAGTTCCTGATCACATGCGTATAATGGCCATATGGCAAAATCGGCAAAAAAGAAAGGCAAGGCAAACCCGGGCAGCACAATCGCGCTGAATAAAAAGGCCCGTCACAACTATATACTCGAAGAACGGCTGGAAGCGGGCCTCGCCCTGGAGGGCTGGGAAGTGAAGAGCCTGCGCGCCGGAAAAGTCCAGATGGTGGACAGCTACGTGCTGTTAAAGGACAACCAGGCCTGGCTGTTCGGTTGTCTGATCACCCCGCTGCCGACCGCCTCGACCCATATCCGGCCCGACCCGACCCGCACCCGCAAGCTGCTGCTGCACCGTGACGAAATCGACAAAATGATCGGTGCCGTGGAGCGTAAGGGTTATTCGCTGATTCCCACGGCACTGTACTGGAAAAGAGGCCGTGCCAAGGCGGAAATCGCCCTCGCCAAGGGTAAAAAGGAACACGACAAGCGCGCCACCCTGAAGGACCGTGACTGGAAGCGCGACAAACAACGCATTCTCAAGCACGGCTGAAACCGCCCTCCGGATGTGCCTCATCACGGCTGTGGAGCCATGCAGCGCGCCGGGAAGCGATGAGCCGCGGCCGGAGCCCCCACCCGTCCATTACTGCACTCGCCTTGAAATTACGTTATAATGACCCCACCTGTATAAGGTACTTGGGGGCGACCTGGCTTCGACGTGGGTTGCAAAACCTGAGGTGCATGCCGAGGAACAGATCACCTCGTAAATCCAGCTGTAAAACTTATAGTTGCCAACGACGACAACTACGCTTTAGCCGCTTAAAAACCGGTGTAAAGCCTTCGGCCCGACGTGTGTCTGTGCGCTCGGATCACCGGAGTCATCCCACACAGAATCGCGCTGAAGCTCTTCCGGGGTGGATGCGTTAAAACCCTACCGGAATCGCTGTCTGCCTTCCCTGCCCGTCGGGTAGCAGCCAGCTAAATTTAAAGACGCGGATAAGCATGTAGAGCCAAAGGCAGAGGACTTGCGGACGCGGGTTCGATTCCCGCCGCCTCCACCAACACAACTTCCATAGCCGTCTCAGGACGGCTTTTTTATTGCCTTTTTCCGCTACTTACTTAAGCCGAAGTCACACCCCTTTGTCACAGCGCAGCGCAGGATGCGCCCGATGTAACCCGGCTGCAGCGGCATTTTCAGGAATTGGCCAGTTCGATTGCCTGTCGCACATAGTCCCGATACTCTTCCTGCAGCCGATTGACGAACGCGTACAAGGCTGCTTTATCGGCGGACGGCCCAAGCCGATCGGACAGACGAAACGGCGGGTAGACAATGGCCGCCGTGGTGGTACGTGTCAGGCGTTTGTCGAAGTTCGCCACCGCGATTGGCACAATCAGCGGTTCCGGATCGGTCTCAGCCGCGAGACGGAACGCGCCCGCCTTGAACGGTCCGGGTGATTCCTCGGTGTAACTGCAGCGGCCTTCCGGCGCGATCAGCAGATTGCGGCCCGCCTTGAGGTGCGCCGCCGCGCGCTCGATAAATTGCCGGTTACGTTTCTCACGTGTCAGATCCTGGTCCTGGTCTTCCT
>JBDNAP010000468.1:0-3136 GCA_039768325.1 Thiogranum sp. | reverse complement strand
CCGGATCAATAAACGTAAGCACTGGCTGCACGGATTATGCATGCTGTGCCTGGTCTGGGTGGGTCCGCTGTTCGCACAAACCATCACCCTGAATTTAAAAGATGCGGATATCAATGCCCTGATTGGAACCGTTGCCGAAGTGACGGGTAAAAACTTCATTGTCGATCCGCGGGTTAAAGGCAAGGTGACGGTGATTTCGTCACGGGCAATGGACAGTGAAGAGGTTTACCAGGTCTTCCTGTCGATTTTGAAAGTGCACGGATTTGCCGCCGTCCCAAGCGGATCGGTTATCAAGATTCTACCGGATGTCAGTGCCAAGCAGGATTCTATTCCCAGTGTCGGTGATGATGCGCCCGGGCGTGGTGATGAAATGGTGACCCGGGTTGTGCAGGTCGACAATGTCGCCGCAGCTCAACTGGTCCCCATTCTCAGGCCACTGGTACCCCAGCAGGGACACCTGGCGGCTTATCCGGCTACCAATGTCCTGATTATGTCCGATCGTGCAGAAAACGTGTCGCGCCTGGTGAATATTATTCGCCGTATCGACAAAGTCAGCGATAGCGAGATTGAAGTGATCCGTCTCGAGTATGCCTCGGCAGCGGAGATAGTGCGTATCCTCAATGCCATCAGCCGGGGTGGGCAGGCCAAAGGCAAAGGCACGCCTGTCAGCACTGAGACACTGGTGGCTGACGAGCGCACCAACAGTGTGCTGTTGGGTGGCGATCGCAGCAGCCGATTGCGCCTGCGCGCTATTATTTCGCATCTGGATACGCCGCTGGAGCGCGGTGGCAACACCAAAGTCATTTACCTCAAATACGCCAAGGCGATTGACCTGGTCGAGGTATTGACCGGCGTGGGTGAATCCCAGGCCGAGGAAGTCAAAGGCAAACCCGCAGCGGCGTCATCCGCTAGAGACAAGCAGCTGGATATTCAGGCGGATGAAGCCACCAATTCCCTGGTTATCACGGCGCCGCCCGCCCTGATGCGCTCTCTTGAAACCGTGATCCGGCAGCTCGATATCCGCCGCTCCCAGGTGCTGGTGGATGCCATCATCGCCGAAGTCGGTGAGGAAAGGGCGCGTCAACTCGGGGTGCAGTGGACGGTGTTTGATCTCTCCGGGCAGACCGCACCGATCGGTGGAACCAATTTCACCAACACCGGCACCAGTCTTATTGATATCGCCAACGGGGTTCTCGCCGGCACCATACCCGGTATAACTCCGGGTTTGTCTTTCGGGGTTGGCAAAATAGGCAACGATGGCCTTAATTTTGCGGCTGTGGTCAATGCGTTGGCAGCCGACTCTGATGTGAATATTCTGTCCACCCCCTCACTGGTAACCCTGGACAATGAGGAAGCGGAAATTATCGTCGGCCAGAACGTGCCCTTCGTTACCGGTTCTTTCACCAGTACCGGCGCTGCTCAGGGATCGGTCAATCCTTTTCAGACTGTGCAGCGCGAAGATGTGGGCATTACGCTCAAGGTCAAACCGCAAATCAACGAAGGTAATTCCATCATTATGGAAATCACCCAGGAAGTGTCGACTATCTCCGATGACGCTCAGGCGGTCGATATCATTACCAATAAACGCAATATCAAAACCAATGTGCTGGTTGATGATAACCATGTCGTGGTACTGGGCGGCCTGATCGAAGACCAGGTACGCGAGAGCGAACAGAAGGTACCCTTGTTGGGCGACATTCCCTACCTGGGCGCATTGTTCCGTTCAAAGAGCGTCAACCGCAGGAAAGTCAATTTGATGGTCCTTCTGCACCCGGTGATTTTACGCGATAATGCCACGGCGGACAGTTATTCGGCCGAAAAATACAACTATATCCGTGGTCTGCAGCTCGAACTGGACAAGGAAGGTGTGCCTTTGATGTCGGGTAAGGGAGCGCCTCATATGCCGGATATGAGAGAACTGCTGGAGTTGCCACCCCCGTTTGAGCATACACCGGCCGCTCAAAGCACAGGAAATGCGACAGGTGTTGACGAAGATGAGTAGTAGCGAGCCGGAGACCGTCAGCGAGGCGCCGGTTACAGAAATCGCGGGACCGCGCTATCGGCGTCCCCACTTTATGTTCGCCAAACGGCATGGCTTGCTGGTGTCGGAATTTCGCGATGATTGTGCCGATGTGGTTTTAAGCCCGGCGGCCGATCCCAAGGCGCTGGTCGAATTGCGGCGTTTCCTGGCGTGCCCCTTGAAACTGCGCCAGGTCGATGAAGGGCAGTTTGATGCGCTGCTGGCGACTACTTATGAGCAGGGTTCCAACGAAGCCATGCAGATGATGGAGGGCCTGGGTGATGATATGGACCTGTTCCAGGTGGCTCAGGCCCTGCCTGAAACCGAAGATCTGCTGGAAAGCGAGGATGATGCGCCCATTATCCGCTTGATTAACGCCCTGCTTACCGAAGCGGTTAAGGAAAACGCCTCGGATATTCATATCGAACCCTTCGAGAACCGGCTGGTGGTGCGCTTTCGTGTCGACGGCGTGTTACGCGAAATCCTGGAGCCGAAACGTGTACTGGCACCGTTGCTGGTATCGCGTATCAAGGTCATGGCCAAACTGGACATCGCGGAGAAACGGCTGCCACAGGACGGACGTATTTCCCTGCGTATCGCCGGGCGTGCTGTGGATGTACGTGTTTCGACCTTGCCATCGGGGCACGGGGAACGCGTGGTCTTGCGTTTGCTGGACAAGCAGGCGGGGCGACTGGATCTGGAACATCTGGGTATGGCCACGGAAAGTCGCACCGCTATTGATGAAATGATCCAGAAACCACACGGTATCATTCTGGTGACCGGCCCTACCGGTTCGGGGAAAACCACCACCCTGTACGCTGCGTTGGAACGGCTCAACAACAAGCGCCGTAACATTATGACGGTCGAGGACCCGATCGAGTATTACCTCGACGGTATCGGCCAGACCCAGGTGAATACCAAGGTCGAGATGAGTTTTGCGCGTGGCCTGCGCGCTATTCTGCGCCAGGACCCGGACGTGGTGATGGTGGGTGAGATTCGTGACCTGGAAACAGCGGAGATTGCGGTGCAATCCAGTTTGACCGGCCACCTGGTATTCTCGACGCTGCATACCAACAGCGCGGTGGGGGCGGTGACCCGTTTGCGCGATATGGGCGT
>JBDNAP010000467.1:0-5324 GCA_039768325.1 Thiogranum sp. | reverse complement strand
TTTATGTATACTGCTGAATCGTGAGTACACAAAAGAGTTCTGACCCAGTTAACTACCATCAGGAGAGATGCCATGAGTAACTACGAGCTGCAAATTCTTGCTACCGAGCGGTACTACGACGATGCCATTCGTGCTGCTGAGAAGGAGGATCTTGAAATCCTTTCTTCTGTGGTTCCAGGCAGCCGATTGCACGAAGTGATAAACAATCCCATCGACAGCGGAATTGATGAGGGGTGATACTTCCTGGTTGATTAAGCGCCGCCAGTTGCCCCAAAATACGTACTTTATTACTTCAGTATAACCGATTGATTTTGACCGGAGAGGTCTGAGCGACCTCTCCGGTTTTGAGACGAAAATCGACTGCATCAGAAATGGCTGGAATCCGGCACACGACCAGGCAGCCCAAGGCGTTATCAAAAGAAACACCAATACCGACCATACCGACCATACCGACCAGCAGACCTAAGGTGTCCTGGCTGCCTCACGCCGGCGCACACGCAGGTACTACGTCCAGGTGTATCGTCTGTTTTTGATCGGGCAGGAAAGATGCCAGATCATTGCGTAACTTGCCAAGCCGGTTCTCGAGTTTTGTTCGCTGCCTGTTGGTCAGCGCGTTGGCGAGCTTGTCCATCAGCTGGATAAATTCAGTTCTGGCAATACGCCAGTATCGACTGGTTTCAGCGGATGTCCCGTCCCGGCTCACCCACCAGCCGTGGAGGTGTTCTCGCAATGCTTGTGGGTCTGTGCCGGCCCCGAGCATAAGCAGCAGTGTGTCCGTTTGTTGTGCCCGATAGGTCAGCCACAAAGCGCTCAGATCAGGGATGCGCTCGAGTGCATCCCTGATCTGCTGTCGCTGGCTGTCATTCAGCGTTCCCGTCCATTTCTCGATCCGATCCGTGATCCGTTCCTGGCGGGCCGTCTTCCTGGTCTGCGGGTCTGGATCGAGGTAACGCTTGCGCATCTCTTGCTGGTGTTGCGTCGTGTACTTGGCGAGGTGTCTGACCTGGGCGTCATCGAGCTCCGCCAGCAAGGGGGCTGCGAGATCGACGGCAAGCCGGGCATGCCGTTGATAGAGGAACAGGGCGCCGTCGACCAGGCACGCCGTCCCATGCCCATGCGGGCCATCTGTTTGCCTGATGATACGCCCAGCCAGGTCAAGGTAGGCGATGACAAGGGGTAGTTCCTCTTCACGGTGGTGGCGCAGCGTGGTTCGCAGTACCGGTTGCCAGTGATCGCGTTGCGCGGAGCTGGTCCGAACGGTCTTCCAGGCGTAGTACTCCAGCAGCCCGTCCGCATTGCGATACGCGAACTCGGTACGGCTGCATGCAGAGCTGATCAGAGTCAGTATTGCAATCGCAATAAGGCGAATCATTAGTGGATCATCAGGTTTATTGACCTGTGAGACAATGTCGAGCGCGACCGTTTCCAGAATTGAACAGGCGCGGCGGCGAGATCAGGGGCAGGAATGTGCATGGCAGCTCTGTCTCGCCCCGCCGGGACCGGCGTGCGATTGAAACCGTACGGTGCTGTCCGGTCGAATCACTGGGACGAAGGCACACCAAAGCACTTTAACGGCGGCGCTGGTTTGAGCGCCGCCGTCTTTCCGCATCAGTTATTGGTTTCGATGCTGATATCCACTTTATTGGTTTTGCGCGGGTCCTTGCAGCGGCCGTGAATGTAACGACCGTTGCCGGAGAAAGGTCCGGTGATGCCAATATTGATGAAGTCGCCGACAATGAATTGATCAATCACACCGGTAGTCAGGGAAACGTCCGTCAGCTGCTTGCGTCTGGATTTCCCGCCGTACCGATCATCGTCGTCGTCATCGAACCCTTTTTCGCCACGCTGACCGGCGTTATCGACCCACCACATTAAATACAGTTTGACTGGGGTGTCTTCCTGCACAAAGAAGATGTCGTTGTAGTTATAGTGCTTCGACAGTTGTCCGGTCTGGTCGGCCAGGCATTTTTCAAAGTTATCAATGCACTCGACTACCGAGTCCTGTGCCAGTAACCAGGCGTTCTGACCGAAGCCGGAGGCATAGCCCTGTCGCGGATCGCGGACGCCGGGTACATAGCGCGACGGTCTTTTCACGCGAACGCCATACCCTTCCGGTAATTTGCCGCGGATTTCCCCGGGCAAGCGGCCGGCTGCGCTGAGCGGTGTAAATAGCGGTTCGCCTGAGCGCGCGTCTTTCAAGTCCAGCGGGCCCGCGTAGGCAAAGCTGACAAAGGAGTTGATGGTTTCTTTGCAGGCTGGTACCTGTGGTGCGCCAACAATGGGCACCTCAGCATATACCGGGTCGTAGCGATAGACGGCCCAGTCCACATCCTTTGCGCCGGTCAGCGTGCTGAACATCACGCCGCTGGTGCGCGGGCGCGGCGAGCCCGGTAACAGGGCGCAGTGATACTCGCCATCCGGCCCTGGTGAGGCGGCGGGATCAGCCGGCTGCCCCAGATCCACACACTGGCCGGGCAGTGGGATGACCTGACCCGGTCGGGTCGGGTCGGGGATCTGGCGTGGGCATTGGAACGGGTCGGGGTTGCCCGGCGAGCAGGGGATATAACCCTCCTCGAGAGCCTGGCCCAGTGTGCTGGGATCCGGTGCCGGGGTGCGGGTTGCTTCGATGATGTCTATCGGGAATTCAAAGCTCCAGTCATCTTGCGAGGTAAAGGCGCAGAAAAAGTTAGGTGGGATGTTGCCGGGACCGAGGTAGATGTTGGCCGATCCCGCATTGACATCGGTAGGGCCGACGGCATTGATATCGCATTCACCGCGTACCGGCCATGCGAAACCTTCTTCGGTAAAATGATTGTCGTTTCTGACGCGCTCGCCTTCGTAGGATGGCAGGTGAGCATGGCTTGCCTGGCTTATTGCGCCGGTGGTCACCAATGTCAGACAAAACCGCGTGTATTTGCTATTTAGGATATTCAAGAGCAACCTCCTCTGTAAAAAGCTCTTAGAAGCGACCGTTCATGCCAGATGTACCTGTGTGTAGCTAAACCTTCACCACGTCGCTATGGCAATTGTTCACACAGACCTTGAAATTACCTAGTTGATCGACCCTGTATTCGGATTATCCGCCATATCGTCGTAGATTTTCTTCAAACCGCTCATATCTTCCGAGCCGTGCACCGGTGTGTCCAGGTATTCCTGCTTGTTCTCTTCAGATTCAAAGTAAATCTTGAGTGCTCCATCACCTTGTCCCTCGACGACATAGGGTGCGTTCTCGATGTCGGTGACGTCGTTCAGTGAAACAGGATCAAGTGTTGTGGTGATCATGGTAATTCTCCAGTCGTTAATGGTTTCAATAATCGGTGCTTGTCAATGGTTTGCGCAGCGCCCGTGGTTTGGTAAGCAGCAGCTGTACTGTGCCGATTGCCTGTTGTCTGAAGCCGCCCTCACAGTAACAGAGGTAGTATTGCCACATACGGATGAAGCGCTCCGGATAGCCGAGTTGTTTTACTTTGTCGATATTGGCGTAGAAACGCTCACGCCACTGGCGAAGGGTTGTGGCGTAGTGCGGGCCGATGTCCTCCAGGTGAAAGATGCGCATATCTGTTTTTCTCCCAATGGCATCGCTCAGTGCTGTAACCGAAGGCAGGCATCCGCCCGGGAAAATAAAACGCTGAATATAGTCTATGGAGTTTTTTGCGGCAGGGTAGCGTTGATCAGCAATTGTGATCGACTGCAATAGCATCATACCTTCCGGTTTAAGTAAGTCGGTACACTTTTTGAAGTAGATATCGAAATACTGGTGGCCGATCGCTTCAATCATTTCGATGGATACCAGCTTGTCGTATTTTCCCCGCAGTTCACGGTAATCCCGGAACAGCACGGTGATTTTGTCTTCAAGGCCCGCCTCTCGGACGCGCTGTGTTGCGTATTCATATTGTTCTTTTGAAATCGTCGTTGTGGTGATCCGACAGCCATAGTGAGTTGCAGCATAGAGCGCAAAACCACCCCAGCCTGTACCGATCTCGAGTACGTGATCCCCCGGCTTGAGCAGCAGTTTCTGGCAGATGCGTTCCAATTTAGCCTCGGAGGCTTCGCGCAGGGTGGTGGCCTGGTCGTGAAAAATACCACAGGAGTACATCATGGTATCGTCCAGGAACAGTTTAAACAGTTCATTACCCAGATCGTAGTGCGCTTCGATATTACGGCGGCTTCCTTTCAATGTATTGCGCCTCATGGCGCGTTGTAGAAGTTGCAGGGGTTTCGCGAGCCATCTCATGCCGGGTAGGCGGCCTTCGATGTATTTACGGTTGCAGATAAACAACTCGACCATGCCCGTCAGGTCCTCGCATGTCCAGAAGCCCTTGATATAGGCTTCGCCTCCACCGAGTGCACCGTTAACGAGAATGCTGGTATAGAAAGCCGGGTCATGGACAGTGATTGTGATTGTCTTCGGCATGCGCTCATCCTGGCGACCGAAAATCAGCTGCTCTTTGCCATCATTGAAAATCAATTCCCCATGCTTCAGCTTGATAAGCTGTTTTAGCAGAATGCGTTTCGCATAGGCACTTAAAAAGCCGGATTGGAGTTCTTGGTTTTCGGGTTTGTCTATACACAGCGCAACGGATTTCATGGACGTATCACCGGGTTCGGTGCCTCCCGTTTTTCAGGGTGTGGAAAGAAGGGAACATTTTTCAGCCACAAGCGAAGTGCCTGGTAGTAGATGGCGGTAACAATCTTTACAGTCATCAGCGGGTAGTGGGTCAGGACGCGAGCCAGGTTAGTCGCGTTGATAGGCCGCTGTCGCAGCGACAGTGTGGCATTAAACAGCTTTTTACCGTGCTGGTAATTATTCATGTGGACCACGAGCTTTTCCGCAGGTGTCTTAAACCGCCAGTCGTAATCGATACACATATCCATGAACGGTGACACGTGGAAGCATTTGTTCAGCAGGAAATGTTTGCTTGCAGTGCTATCCCGGTTTACAGCATCCTTCAGGATATAACAGTGTTGCTCTCCCCAGGGCGTATTGTTGACTTCAGCGACAATGACTTCGAGCTGTTCACCGGTTTTATCAAAGCAGTAGTAAAAGCTGACCGGGTTAAAGCCGTAACCGAAATAGCGCAGATTGGTGAGTAGTCGTATCGGTCCCTTGAGGCAGATTCCGGCCTCATCCCGAACAAAACTACGAACCGCGGAGGCCAGGTCAACAGCCTTGTCACCCAGATGGTCTTCGCGCTTGAAGCGTGCCAGGGCAGGGCGACGAACTGACCAGAGCCAGCGTCTGTTAAACAGCGTAGGCAATTCTTCGAGATCCAGGTACAGCATGAACAGCCCGTACCGAAAGGCATGCGGCGCCGGCGTGTAGC
>JBDNAP010000466.1:0-6475 GCA_039768325.1 Thiogranum sp. | reverse complement strand
GTCCGGATAATCGATGCACCCAGGCGGTAAAACGATCAAACATCCACACCAGCGGATAGATCAGGCGCATAAACGCAAGCATCGGTGGCGCAATGAATAGCGAGATGCGTTCGGCATGACGGGTCGCGAGACTTTTCGGGGTGATCTCGCCGAATACCAGAATCAGTATGGTGAGCGTTCCAACAGCAATACCCGGGCCTGAACTGCCAAACCAGCGGGTGGCGATCACGGTGGCCATGACCGAAGCTGCGATATTGACGAGATTGTTGCCGATCAGGATGGTTGTCAGCATCCGAGAGGGGTTTTTTTTGAGTCGGTAAAGCGTCCGTGCGCCATTGCGACGTTCCTTGACCAGGCCCTCGACCCGTGCCAGCGACAGCGATATCAGCGCCGTCTCGGATCCGGAGAAGACGCCGGAGAAGAACAGCAAGAACAGCAGGGAAATAATATCGGTCAAGGGCTTATCCAACAATCCGACTGGCCGGTCCGCCCTTGATGGGATGGTGTCAACGCATTCATTTTTATAAAATAATTTCTCCAGACGACCAAGTTTGGCCGTTAATTTTTTCCTACTGTACTACAGTATACTGATAACGAGGCGTCGCTCTACTATTAAGCAGCCTCCGCCTGATTCGCCCTATCCTGGCACTCAGGTATTCCACTGTCCGTAGACTGCGCCATGCGCAGCCTACGCCTGCCTACCCCGGTACCCCCGAGCTGTAAGGTCCTGTTGCAATGCAGTCGAGTTGAGCGTTTATCTGTATGGAACGAGACAGCAATGTGTAAAACAGCATAACCCACAAAGCGGATTCTCAAAGAACATGGACCGGTTTTAGTACAGCAACCGTTAAGATTGGCGAAGAGAATCCCGCCATCAGCGCTGCGTAAGACATTAGGACTATTTCCCGGCAACATTATAGGCTATATTATGTGGCTGTCAGTACAGGATCGCAGAGGATAATAACCATGCCGACGACTACACCTTTTGCCAATTTGTTCGGCCAATCGCCCTTCAAGGCCCTGCAACGTCACATGCGCGCCGTACTTGAGTGTATGCGTGAGGTTCCCCCCTTGTTCGAGGCGCTGGCTGCCGGGGACCAGGAGCGGGTACGGTCCTTGAAGGACAAGATCTTTGAGTTGGAAAACGAAGCGGACACCATAAAAAACGAACTGCGCAGTAACCTGCCGAAGAGTCTGTTCATGCCGGTGGATCGCCGGGACCTGCTTGAGGTTCTGCAAATGCAGGATTCGATTGCCGATACCGCCCAGGATGTCGCCGGATTGCTGGTCGAGCGCCCGATGGGACTGCCGGAATTTCTCCAAGAGCCCCTCATGACGCTGGCTCAACGCTGTGTCGATGCCTGTGAGCACTCGGGAAAAATCATCGAAGAACTGGATGAGCTGTTGGCAACCGGATTTCGCGGCCGCGAGGCGACCCGGGTAGAAGAAATGGTGGAGGAGCTGAACCTCATCGAAGATGAAACGGATCAACTCGGCCTGGAGCTGACTCGCCGGCTTTTCCAGCACGAGGATGAATTGAAGCCGGTGTCGGTGATGATGTGGTATCAGATCATCCAATGGGTCGGTGATCTGGCGGATTACGCTGAAAAGGTCGGCGATCGGCTGCGTCTTCTGATTGCCCGTTAACCGGATTGTCATAGCAGATTACCCTCAGAAACGGCGCAAAAATCTGGCGGCTATCGATTCGACAAACCCTGAACAACGCCGGTAACTAATAACTCAAGGTGGTATAGCGAAAATGGAAATCATCTCCCAATACGGTTTCGTTTTAATGGTCCTGGCGGTAGTTTTCGGTCTGTATATGACCTGGGGGATCGGTGCCAATGATGTGGCAAACGCCATGGGAACGTCGGTGGGCTCTGGTGCCATCACCGTCAAGCAGGCGATAATAATTGCCGCAATATTTGAGTTTGCCGGCGCATTTATCGCCGGCGGGCATGTCACCAAGACCATTCGCAAGGGCATTATCGATCCAACACCCATAGTCAATAACCCGGAGATTCTGGTTTTCGGGATGCTTGCTGCGCTGTTGGCGGCTGCCATCTGGCTCATGATTGCTTCTACACGGGGATGGCCGGTTTCGACCACCCATTCGATTGTCGGTGCCATCGTCGGATTCGCGCTGGTGGGTATTGGCGTCGACGCGGTGGAGTGGGGCAAGATTAGCCAGATTGCCGCCAGCTGGGTGGTATCTCCAGTGCTGGGGGGGAGTATAGCGTTCCTGTTGATGTTGAGTATCCGTGCTCTGATCCTCAACACCGATAATCCGTTTCACAACGCCAAACGCTGGGGGCCGGCCTATGTCTTCCTGGTCGGTTTTATCATTTCCCTGGTGACCATGTTCAAGGGCCTGAAACACCTCAATCTCGAGCTATCAGCCGGCATGAGTTTTGTCGCGGCAATCGTATTCGGGCTAGCCGTGGCGGCTGTGGGTTGGACCTTGATCAATCGGGTGAAGGTGGATCCGGGCGCTGACCGGGACTTCCACTTCGCCAGCGTGGAAAAAGTGTTCGCACCCATGATGATCTTTACCGCTTGTGCGATGGCCTTTGCCCACGGTTCGAACGATGTTGCCAATGGTATCGGCCCGCTGGCCGCCGTCATCAGTATCGTGCAGTCGGGCGGTGAAGTGACACAGAAAGCGGGGCTGCCGCTGTGGATCCTGATTCTTGGTGGCGGCGGTATCGTGGTCGGGCTCGCCACTATGGGTTATAAGGTCATGAAGACCATCGGTACCCGCATCACCGAGCTGACCCCCAGCAGGGGCTATTGTGCGACCCTGGCGGCAGCGGCAACGGTGGTGCTGGCGTCACGCACGGGTTTGCCGGTGTCCACCACCCACATCGCCGTCGGTGCCGTCATCGGGGTGGGTCTGGCGCGGGGTATCGGTGCTATCGATGTGCGGGTCATCGGGGGCATTGTGATGTCCTGGTTGGTCACACTCCCTGTCGGGGGTGTGCTCGCTGCGCTGATTTTCTTCACATTGAAGGGAATATTTACCTGAGCCTCGCTTCGGACAGCCATGAGATGACGCCGCTGGCGTACCCACGAATCCGGGTAAGCAGGATAATTGCCATTACCGGTCAACGCTTATGCCTTGCCGGGAGTGTCATGGGCGGCTTGAGACCCTCCTGACCACGTCGCTGGAAATGGCTCGGGGCGACTCTCGATGCATTTGAACAGTGTCGCGGTTGAAGACGTAGCCTGGATCAAAGGTATCCCCTTTCCCAGTGGTGTACGATTTCGCCAGCTCATCGTCACGGGTCCACCCAGCAGTGGCAAGACAACCCTGATACAGAAGCTGCAGGGGTGGCCTGAAGAGGGCTATGTCGATCTCGCCCAGAACGACTGGTGGCGAAGCCCTGTCCTTACGCTTCGGCCTCGAGAGGTACATTTCGGATTCCCCTTCAAGGCTTTTCGGGAAAGTTACACGGTTTTCGACCGCGAATGGCTCGATGCACCTGCACCGATTGACCTGAAGCGGGTGCAGATCCCGCCTGGAAAGCGCTGGTTTTTCAATATCGACTGGCGGGCACGGTTCGTTTTCGATTTTCAGCTTCTGTCGGCAGAGCGTATTTATACTATTCGCACGGCCAGAGCGCGGGCTGGTACGCACCCGGTGGACGAGAGGCTTAGCAGGGGCGAGGTAGAAAAGCAGGTAGCCGTCTACGAAACTCTGGCTCTCCATTTCCACCGTTGTGGTATGCAGGTCATTGTGCGACACACCTTTGATGGTATGCCTCGAAGGATTGTTGACCCTGAGATCAACGGCAGCCTCTAGCCGCCTGTCAGGACAGTATTCGAGGGCCTCGAGCCCCGCATTCCTCACCGACGGCGTAAACTCCAGACGGTTCAGTGTGCACTTACCCGTCTGCCTGTATCCTGGTTGCGCTTTATTGCCTGGCCCCCGTCGGCTCAGCCACGTCGCCGAGCACTGCCGGTAGAGGCGCCGACCCCATCTCGTGCTACTTGATCAACGATGCCAAGGTGTTTTCGGTCTGAGCCGGATCCCGATGATCCACAAACAGGCGGCCAACCGTTTCAGAACCGGAAGGTAGCCGTTGTCATACTGAGAAGCGAACGAACGAGACCATCATCGAGTGCGACGCGGTCGTCATGGAATGTTCATTTTATGTACATAAAACTGTCATAAAAAACGTGGACACTTAGTTGCAATGATAATTGCTTTGACGATGGAGGCTATATGACACAGGAAACAGCACTAAAACCGATCGTAGTCGCGGTTGATTTTTCGCAGGAATCTGAATCTGCGCTGCTGGCAGCGGCTGGATTGGCGGATACCACGTTGGACACCCCTATTGTCATATTGCACGTGGTGCATGAACCGGCCCATAAACCGGGCTTTTACGACCGGCGCGGGCGAGGCGACTCCGTCCTGCTGCCGCTCGAGTATTTGGCACGGCATACGTTGACGGGGTTTATGACAAAGATGCGCCGGCAGTATCCCGAGATTGCGCGACTGCAGAACGTGCAGGAAGAGATAGTCGATGGTTTGCCTGAAACGAGAATTCCTGAACGCGCCAGGCAACTTGATGCCCAGTTGATTATCCTGGGTTGCACCGGCCGCGGTGCGCTTAGCAGGTTGTGTTATGGTTCTGTGTCCGATAAGGTGAAGCAGAGAAGCAACATCCCGGTTAAGATCGTGCACTTAAATGGGGCTGGCGGGGAAGAACCCCGGAAAGTTGAAGACAGTGACACGCTCCGAAAAAACCCGCGGAACGCAGGTGACCTGCCCAACCAGCTGGGGCTCGGCTGAAAAAACGCGTTTAGCGGGCTGTTCCACACCTCGCCCCAGGGTGCGGGCGAGATGAGGAAATAGCGGGTCTTATGCCCAAAAAATCAAAGACGCCCGCACCGGTGACGGCCGACCAGTCCGTGAGCGAGGCCTTCGCCACCATTATGCGCCACAACTTCGAGTACCTGCTCCAGTGGGAAGAGGTGGCACGAAGTTGGGAGGATATCGAGGGCGTCCACCAGTTCCGGGTCACCGTACGCCGGATGCGCTCGGCGCTGTCGCTGTTTCGCGATGCCATACCGAAATCGGCGAGCGGCCGCTGGCCCGAAGAGATGCGCTGGGTTGCCGGTGAACTGGGCCTCGCACGGGACCTGGATGTGTTCATCTCCGAGGGACTGAGCGCCGTCGCCGACGAACTACCCCTGAGTGGATGCCAGGCGCTGCTGCACCTGGCCGAGGAACGTCGGGCCGAAACCTACGAGCATCAGGTCCGCCCCATGCTGGACAGCGAACGCTACCACCATTTCAAGGCCGGCTTCGCAGACTGGTTCGATGAAAAGCAGTGGGAATCGGGCGAGCTAAACAAAAAACAGACGAAGTTCCTGTTCATGAACCTGGTACCCTTCTCACGCAAGCTCATGGACAAGCAGGAGCGCAAAGTGCTCGCGGCTGGAAGCAATGTCAACCGGCATGCTCCCGAGGAAATGCACAGACTGCGTATCGAGTGCAAGAAGCTGCGCTATGCCGCGGAATTTTTTCGCCCGCTTTTCATGGGCATGGATACCTTCCTCTCCCACATGCGGGAGCTACAGGACCTGCTCGGACTCATGAACGACGTGGCCGTTATGCGGCAACTGCTCGATGAGCTGCTGGCGAAAGGGGCGGGCCATGAAAGTTTCGTTTACGCCGGCGGACTTATCGGCTGGAGGACCTGCGACTACCACCACATGCTTAACCGCTTCGACTCCTATTGGGAGGAGTTTATCGAGGCCAAACACCCCTGGTGGAAGAAATCGGCCCTCGTCCAACCCGGCAGCTGACTCAACACCGTGAACTGGTTTGCCCATGCCTGTTCAGCAGTCGTTTACAGCACTTTTCGCCCCGGTCGCTACCCAATCTTGCCCGGTTTTTCCCCTCATTGCCCAGGTATTCCCCTGTTTCGCGTACCAACCGCTACCCTCGATAACTGCTCTATACGCCGCCTGGAAGGCCTGCTTTCAGCCAGTCGGGGTCTGCTCGTTCAGCCATGCCGTCAAGGGTTCGGTCGGATAGATCTCGGGTATCAGGTCGCCATCGATCCGTGTCATCAGGCCGATACGATCGGGTCGGGCGCTGATGATGATGTGATGGTGGTCAATGTGGCCGGCATTCAGCCACAAGGTTCCCTCTTTTGAATAGGGGTGATGGCCTACGATGAAAGGTATGTCGCTTTCCACGCCCAGACCCTTGCGAAAGCGGCGCACGTCGGCGCGGGCGTAACCGGCGGGGAAGCGCGGGCTTCTGATCCGGTTCCAGGTTATATCGTGGACGATGTCAGGAAACTCGCGAACATTGATCAGCGTCTCCAGGGAGATTTTGCGGCGCGCCGGGCCGGCGTGGCAGGCAATGAAATCCTCCGCAACCACCACCAGGGGGGATTGTCGATAAAACAGCTCCAGTTCCGCCTTGTATTCTTCACCCCGAGACGCAGCGACGTGC
>JBDNAP010000465.1:0-4675 GCA_039768325.1 Thiogranum sp. | reverse complement strand
GGCGAACCCCGGGGTGATGGCAGGGTCAGCGTCGACCTGACGTCCTGTACCGGCATGTGCGACCAGGGTCCGGCCATGCTGGTGAACGGCTGGACGGTGACCCGCCTGGACGAGGCCCGCATCGAGGCGATCGCCGGACTGATCGAAACAGCGACGCCCACCGACGAATGGCCAGCGGAGTTCTTCGCGGTAGAGGACAACATTCAACGCGGCGATCTGCTGTTAACTTCAGCGATCAGCGCAGGCGAGCCCCTGCAGGCACTGCAGCGCAAGGGCAGCCAACGGATACTCGAGGAACTCGACACTTCCTGGCTGCGCGGCCGGGGTGGTGCCGGCTTCAAGACCGCGGCCAAGTGGCGTTTCTGCCGCGAAACCGAGGCACAGCAACGCTATGTCGTCTGTAATGCAGACGAGGGAGAACCGGGTACGTTCAAGGACCGGGTACTGCTAAACAAGTATGCAGATGAGGTGTTCGAAGGCATGACCCTGTGTGCGGGCGTCATCGGTGCCAGCCAGGGCTACCTGTATTTACGCGGCGAATACCGCTACCTGCTCGAACCGTTACAGGCGGTACTTGAGCGCCGTCGGCAGGCGGGACTGCTGGGGCGTAACATTCTTGGACAGGACGGCTTTGATTTTGACATCGACATCCACATGGGTGCGGGTGCCTACATCTGCGGCGAGGAGTCGTCGCTGATCGAATCGCTGGAGGGCAAGAGAGGCATACCGCGCAAACGCCCGCCGTTCCCGGTCACCAGCGGCTTCCGTCAGAAACCCACAGTGGTGAACAATGTCGAGACCTTCATTGCGGCAGCGCAAATTGCCGTGCACGGCGCTGACTGGTTTACGGCTGTCGGCACCGGGCAATCCACCGGTACCAAACTGCTGAGTATCAGTGGCGACTGCGCGCGGCCCGGCATCTACGAATATCCGTTCGGTGTTACCATCAGACAGATACTGCAGGACTGTGGCGGCGGTGACGCCCAGGCGGTCCAGGTGGCCGGCGCCGCCGGTTCGACCGTTCCGCAACGCGACTTCGACCGACGCATCGATTTTGATGACATCCCCACCGGCGGCTCCTTCATGGTTTTCAATCAGCAGCGTGAACTGTTGGATATGGTGCAGAATTTCACCCGCTTTTTCGCCCACGAGAGTTGCGGCTTCTGCACCCCCTGCCGGGTTGGCGGCACGCTGTTGAAGGACCTGGTGGACAAGGTGCATGCGGGTCACGGGACAAAATATGACCTGCAGCAGATGCGCGAGATCGGGGCGCTGATGCGCGATACCAGCCACTGCGGCCTGGGCAGTACAGCGCCGAACCCGGTGCTGGATACCCTGGAAAAGTTTCCAGCCATCTACCAGTCGCGACTCCACGACAGCGGCTATGAACCGGCGTTTGATCTCGATGCGGCGCTGCAGGAAGCCAGACAGATCAGCGGCCGGGATCAGGACACAGCACATTCCGAGACAGAATCATGAGTGAAAACAAAACCTTCACGCTGGACACAGAGTCCATCGAGTTTCAGGATGGAGACACCATCATGGATGCGGCGCTGCGCGCGGGTGCTTACATCCCCCACCTTTGCCACAACCCGGAATTTGAACCACACGGCAGCTGCCGGGTGTGTGTCGTCGACATCAACGGACGCAGGGTCTCCGCCTGCACCCAGCCGGCGGTAGAAGGGCTGGAGGTCGAAAACAACTCCGAGGCCATCAACATGGAGCGACGCGCTCTGCTGCAAATGCTGTTTGTCGAAGGCAACCATGTCTGCCCGGGCTGTGAGAAAAGCGGGGCCTGCCAGTTGCAGGCTGTCGCCTACTACACCGGCATGCTCGACCCCCACTTTACCCATTTCTTTCCCCGGCGTGAGGTGGACGCTTCGCATGCAGACATCGCCATCGACTTCAACCGCTGCATCCTGTGCGAACTCTGCGTTCGCGCCAGCCGCGATGTTGACAGGAAAAACGTGTTTTCGGTCAGCGGCCGCGGTATTGGCAGCCACCTGGTCATCAACTCCCCCAGCGGCAAGCTGGGTGACAGCGATTTCTCGGCCACCGACAAGGCGGCGCAGGTCTGTCCGGTAGGCGCAATACTCCACAAGCACACGGGCTATGACAGACCCATCGGCGAGCGCCTCTATGACCGCCAACCTATCAGCGTGGTCGGCGATGTTGCAGAACACGAAGGTAAAGACCATGGCTGAAAAAATCAGACTGGCAACAGCGTCCCTGGCCGGCTGTTTCGGCTGCCACATGTCAATCCTGGACATCGACGAACGCATCCTGGAACTGATCGAGCTGGTCGAATTTGACCGTTCACCGATTACGGATATAAAAACCATCGGTGAATGCGACGTAGGTATCATCGAGGGCGGTGTCGCCAACGAAGAAAATGTTGAAGTGTTGAGGGAATTCCGCAAGCACTGCAAGGTGCTGGTGGCCATGGGTGCCTGCGCCATCAACGGCGGTATACCCGCCATGCGCAATCAATTCGAGCTCAGGGAATGCCTGGAAGAATCCTACATAGACGGCGTTGGCGTGGTAAACCCCCACATACCCGACGATCCGGAAATCCCAATGCTGCTGGACAAGGTTCACCCCATCTATGAGGTCGTCAAAGTGGATTACTTTCTGCCGGGCTGCCCGCCATCGGCAGATGCCATCTGGACCTTTCTGACCGAACTGCTCGCCGGCGAGCCCATCAGCTTCCCCTATACCCAGATTCACTATGACTGACGTGTTCAACAAGGAGCCTGTCGAACACACAACCCCGCCAAGGTATGCCCCATGACAGATCAACTGGAAACCGCACAACATCCCGAGAAACTCCAGCGGGTTGTCATCGAACCCCTCACCCGCGTGGAAGGCCACGGCAAGGTGACTCTGCTGCTGGATGATGATAACTATATCAAACAGGCCCGACTGCACATCGTCGAATTCCGCGGCTTCGAAAAATTCATCCAGGGCCGCCCCTACTGGGAATTGCCGGTGCTGGTGCAACGACTGTGCGGCATTTGCCCGGTCAGCCATCACCTTGTCGCCGCCAAGGCCACCGACATGCTGATCGGCGCCACCCAGCTCACCCCCGCAGCGGAAAAAATCCGCCGCCTGATGCATTTTGGCCAGACACTGCAGTCACACGCCCTGCATTTCTTTCACCTGTGTTCCCCGGATCTGCTGTTTGGCTTCGATGACGCGGTGCGGCACCGCAACATCGTCGGCGTCATCGAGGACCACCCGGAGATCGCCAAACAGGGTGTAATGTTACGCAAGTACGGCCAGGAAGTGATCCGTGTGACCGCAGGTAAACGCGTGCACGGCACGGGCGCCATTCCCGGCGGCGTCAACAAATCGATCAGTCAGGATGAAAGGGAGTACCTGCGCAAGGATATCGACCAGATCATCGCCTGGAGCCAGGGTTCGGTCGACCTGATTAAACGGATTTTCTCCGAACAGTTCGATTACCACATGGCGTTCGCCACTATCGACAGCAATATGATGAGCATGATACGCGGCGATGGAGCGTTTGATATCTACCATGGCGGTCTTCGCGCCAGAGATCCGAACGGCCAGACCCTCTTCGATCATGTCGACTATAACGCCTATGAACAGTACCTGCGCGAAGGCGTCAAATCGTGGAGCTACATGAAGTTCCCTTTTATCCATTCACTCGGTAGCGAAAACGGATGGTATCGTGTTGGCCCGCTGGCCCGCGTCAACAACTGCGACTTCTTCACTACCCCGCTGGCAGAACAGGAGCGCAAGGCGTTCCGGGATGTCGGACAAGGCCGGCCGGTGCAGGCCTCGCTGGCTTACCACTGGGCAAGGTTGATCGAACTGTTGCACTGCGCGGAAGCGATCAAGGACTTGCTGTTTGACGATGACCTGCTAAGCGATGACCTGCTGGTCAAAGGCGACCTGCAGGCACGCGGTATCGGCGTCCTGGAAGCACCCCGTGGCACCCTGTTCCACCATTATGAAATCGACGCTGACGGCCTTGTTGAAAAAGCCAACCTGATCGTATCGACCACCAACAACAACCAGGCGATGAATGAGTCGATCCGCCAGGTCGCGAATCATTACCTGGACGGCAAACAGTTGACAGAACCGTTGCTGAACCAGATCGAGGTAGCCATCCGTGCCTACGACCCCTGCCTGTCCTGCGCCACCCACGCCCTGGGCAAAATGCCGCTCGAGGTGAATCTGTTGGACAGCGAAGGTGTGCTGGTGGATCGACTGCAAAAGCGGGCAGATGGTGCCATCGGGACACCACAGACCTTGTGAACACAGCGGGTGATTGACAAGCAAAACACCAGCCCGCCTCTCTCACCGGATCGACACAATCTCGCTTGCCACCTGTCGATCCATGCGGGCTAAACCCATCCTGATTTTTGCCTATGGCAATCCCTCACGGGGTGATGATGCCCTGGGACCGGCCATGTACGAGTTGCTGGAAGAACAACAGAAAGCCGGCCTGCTTGCTGACGTAGAACTGCTCACCGATTTCCAGTTACAAATCGAGCACGCGACCGATCTGCAACATCGCAAGCGGGTTATTTTCATTGACGCCAGCATGACAGCGTCGCCGCCCTACGCTTTTGATCCCGTACTGCCCGAACAAGACATCAGCTATACCACCCATGCCATGAGCCCGGCTGCCGTACTCGCTGTCTAT
>JBDNAP010000464.1:0-9164 GCA_039768325.1 Thiogranum sp. | reverse complement strand
GCGTGGTGGGAATGGTGGGAACCAGTACCACGTCGGCTGCCTCGAATACATTTTCCGAAACCAGCGAAATGTTGGGCGGACAGTCCAGAAACAGGTAGTCGTAATCAGACTGCATTGGCTTGACCAGTTTTTCCAGCCGGGACGTGGATTTCTTGAGTTGCTCCAGGGTCAGATCCAGATTGCGGTAGGAAAAGTCGGCGGGGATAAGGTCCAGTTGATCGTAGTCGGTGGCCTTGATGGCATCGTCCAGCGGGCACTTGCGTTTGAACAGCCCCTGGGCGCCGCCTTTCACTTTGGGTTTGACGCGGAAATAGAAGCTGGAAGCACCTTGTGGATCGAGATCCCATACCAGTGTGGAGTTTCCCTCCCGGGCGGACAGATAGGAAAGATTCACGGCAGAAGCGGTTTTACCGACCCCGCCTTTGATGTTGTAACAGGCAATGACCTTCATGGTGTTGTCTTCAGACCTGGCTCGGGTTTAAACAGCTCTCGGAATCGTTTTTCATTGGCTTTGCTGGAAAATTGCTGGAAACGGCTTTCGAAAATATCGCGGACTTCCTGCATCCTGGTCTCCAGGCCTTTCAGCAGGATGTCCATGGCCAGCTCGGTTCGCGGCGTCATATCACCCTCCTGCTTCATCTGCTCGCTGTAGTGTTGCAGGGAATGGATCTGTACTTCCAGATCCTGGAAATCGCCGAGATTTTCCTGCAGCCCCTTAAGCTCCCTGATCAGTGCGCGTATTTTCTTTGCCGGGTAAAGACGCTGGAAGAACTCCATCATATAGCGGAGCTTTTTGCAGGATTTGCGCAGCTCGTGCAGGTCCTCCGCCGGAGATGCCGGTGTTATCGCCCGGCCTTCCCGTAACACCCGTTTGTACATGCGCCAGGTACGTCGGGGGGCGACTTCGCCGATTGAGCCGCGGGCATCGCCGGTAGCGGGACGCTTGGGCAGGGGCGACGTCAGGTAACGGCGCCACTGGGATTTCAGTTGCCGGTAGCGGGCCGTCTGTAACTCTCTCGACAGTCTGGTCTGTTCCTGTTCATGGTGCCGATTGAGAAAGGTCCGCAGCGGTTCCAGGTCTGCCTGCAGGGCGTCCGGTAACTGGTTCTGGTAGTTTTCGAACTTGAGCAGATACACATCCAGGTCCCGGGTCTGGCTGGTGATGGATCCCAGCCAGGCGAACTTGTCGCGAAAACGGGCGAGCGTGGCCGGTGGGAAAACCGTTTTCATTTGTCCCAGTGCGGAGCGGGTGCGGCGCACGGCGACCCGGAAATCGTGCAGGAATTCGGTATCGAGGCTGGCGATGGTACCCGCTTCATTGACTTCCATCGTTTCCAGCAGGGTGAGCAGTATACGCCGCATGGCCGCATCGGCACGCAGTTCCGGCTCCAGCGGTATACTGAGTTTGGAGCTGTAGCCGCCCGGTACCCGGTGCATAGCGGCGAGTGCCAGGTCGAGGAGATCCTGCTCCTGCGGACCGAGGCCAAGTTCTTTTTCCAGGACGCTTGTCACGCGCTTTGCCGTCTTTGCATAGCCTTGCAGGGGCACCACGTGTATCCGTTTGCATAACGTGTTGCGTTTACCGCCCGGCTGAATGAGCCTGTGGTGCTCCAGATAAAGCCGTAAGCGGGTTTTACCCTCTTTATCTATCCAACGCGAGGCAAGGCTGCGTGTTTCAATGTTGGCAACGGGCAGGAATGCCCGCAGCCCGAGCAGACTGTCCAGTTCCTGCCTGAGTTGCCCGGGTGGGAGGTCAGTGGCGAATCTTGACGGTTCCTGTTCCAGGTGGATCGCCGTTCGCGTACTGTTGTCCCCCGTGCCGATTAAGCACAGCTGAGAATCAGGGTTCCGTCGTTGCCATACCAGCACCTTGCCGGCCTGGAACAGCCGCCAGTCAAAGCTGTCGTAGTAATGTACCTGGTATGTTTCCGCGGGGATGGATTCTAAAGGCAGGCGTTGCAGCAGCTGGTCATGCCAGCGTGGCAGGCTGTCGCTGTTTGCCAGTGGATAGTATAAGGATCTTTTCATGGAGACGGCTTAAGACGCTCTTGTACGCATCGTACTTAGCAGGACTGTGTCCGACATCCTATTTCTTTTCTTTGTCATCGAGGTAATCACGCATCACCTTCAAAATCATGTTGGATGCGCTTCGTTGCTCCTTTTTTGCCTGTCGCTTTATGCGTTTCTTGAGTCTCTCGTCGATACGTATATTTAAACGATCGGCTTTGTTTGGCATTACAGTGTACTCACAATGGGTGTGCCCTGACCTTGGCGCCAAGTATACTTCAGTGTTACTCACATAGTAAGTACCGCAAAGCAACTCAGTTCACCAGCATGGAAACGCGGGCGAAATTGTCGCCCCGGCCGAGTGTCTTACAGCTATTTGCCGATTTCAGCAAAGCGTCAGGCGACCGGCTGCGGTGTTGCCTGCCCTTTCAGGTAGAATGGCTATTCTGCCGGGGGTTGGTCATGACCAACCCCCGCGTACCGATCAGTTGTTCGAAGGTCTTGGAGAGGAGCTGAACATGGCAAACAACGCAGCATTCGACATCAGGAATCCTGCACTGGCAGACGACGGCCATGCAGCGGGAAGGTGCCTGGGATCATGAAAAAGAACGCGCGGCGCATGATCACCGATATCGAGGACGAAGTGAAGTACACGCGCAGTATGATCGGTACGGATGAGCTCGATCCAGGGGTGATGGATGCTATGGCGAGGGTGCCACGTGCGGAGTTCGTGCCGCCCGAACTGCTATATGCGGCCTTCGATAACGGGCCCTTGCCTATCGGTCACGGCCAAACCATCTCTCAACCGTATATCGTGGCTTTGATGACCGACATGCTGCGGCTCGAGCCCGATCACCGGGTGCTCGAAATCGGCACCGGTTCCGGTTATCAGACCGCAATATTGTCGCTGCTGTGCGAGCGGGTCTACAGCATGGAAGTGGTAAAAGAGCTGAGTGAGGCAGCGGCAGAACGCTTAAAACGGCTTGGCTATAATAATATTGAGACCTGTACCGGCAGCGGCTATGACGGTTGGGCCGTGCATGCGCCCTATGACGGTATTATCGTCACCGCGGCCGCCACGCACATTCCGCCGGCACTGCTCGACCAGCTCAAAGCGGGCGGCAGGCTGGTCATCCCGGTGGGGCAACCCCACGGTCACCAGGAACTCATGCTGGTCGAGAAAGACCGGCAGGGTGAAAGTCGTGTCAAAAGCGTTCTCGGGGTGGCCTTTGTTCCCCTGGTGAATGAGGAAACATCCCGCTGACAATGACCGAACACTCGTTTCGACGACCGGTCTGGCACCAGCAGTCCGTGTCTGAAGTGCTCGCCGGCTTGCGTGTCGATCCGCGGGTCGGGCTTGACGGCGATGCGGTTAAAGCGCGCCGTGAGCGCTATGGCCCGAATGAAATCGAAGAATCGGGCCGTCGCGGTCCATTACGAATCTTTGTCAGCCAGTTTGCCGATTTCATGATTTTTGTGCTGATCGTTGCAGCGATCATTTCCGGCATGGTCGGAGAAGCGCAAGACACTATTGCCATCGTCGTTATTGTGTTGCTCAACGCAGTCATCGGTGCCGTGCAGGCGTATCGCGCCGAACGGGCGGTCGCAGCGCTGCGCGCCATGGCGGCACCCGAGGCGCAGGTACGCCGCGACAGCGTGAATCGTTCAATTCCGGCGACACATCTGGTTCCCGGTGACATCGTTTTGCTCGAGGCGGGCCAGATCGTGCCGGCGGACCTGCGCTTGCTGGACGTCGCGCAACTCAAGCTGGACGAGGCTGCGCTGACAGGTGAATCACACGCGGTGGAAAAGCGCACAGACGCCCTGCCTGAGGCGGACATGTCCATCGCCGATCGCCGCAACATGGCGCACAAGAGCACGCTGGTCACCAGCGGACGGGGTTCAGGTGTTGTTGTGGCGACCGGCATGGACTCGGAAGTGGGAAGAATCGCCGCACTGTTGCACGAAAATGTGGTGCCGAGAACGCCCCTGCAACAGCGGCTGACGGTATTCGGGCGACGCCTCGGCATCGCTGTACTGGGGGTGTGTGCGCTGATTTTTGTCTTTGGCCTGCTGCGTGGTGAGCCCGTGGCGCTGATGTTTCTCACCGCGGTAACACTCGCCGTGGCGGCCATCCCGGAGGCATTGCCCGCTGTTATCACGGTTTCCCTGGCTATCGGCGCACACCGGATGAGCGCACGCCATGCGCTTATTCGCGCACTGCCGGCGGTCGAAACGCTCGGCTCCGTCACCTATATCTGTTCCGATAAAACCGGCACCCTGACGCAGAACAGAATGAAAGTGGATGCGGTGGTCGTCAATGCGCAACGCCGCCCGGCGCTGCCGGGTGCAGACACCGCGGCATTGCCCTGGCGCCTGCTGGGTCAGGCGCTGGCGCTCAACAACGACGCCCGGCAGAAACCAGAGCAGGATGTCGCGGGTGATCCGACCGAGGTCGCGCTCTACACTGCCGCTCAGGCGGCCGGCTTCGACAAGAACCGGCTCGAGCGGGACCTGCCGCGTGTCGCCGAGCTGCCTTTCGACGCAGAGCGCAAGCGCATGACCACATTGCACGCCAGCGCCGGGGGCTTCATCGCCTTTGTGAAAGGCGCGCCCGAGCAAGTCCTTGCGCTTTGTGCAGACAGCATCGGCAGCGGCGGGCCGACCGCTCTGAATAGCCGACGACGGCTCGCCGAAGTGGAGGCGCTTGCCAGCGAGGGTTACCGTGTTCTGGCCTTTGCGGTGCGTACGCTGGATGCGTTGCCAGACAGCCCGCAGCCCGATATCCCCGCGCAGGGATTCAGTTTTCTGGGCCTGGCCGGACTCATCGACCCGCCGCGTCCCGAGGCCGCCAAGTCGGTGGCACTGTGCCGCAGCGCCGGCATTACCCCGGTCATGATTACCGGTGACCACGCCGGCACGGCGCGCGCCATCGCCATGCGCCTGGGGATCGCGCGCGACACTGATCCGGTACTCACGGGCCAGGCGTTGGAACAGCTCTCGCCGGAGCAACTGCAGGAACAGGTATCCCGCGTTCCGGTCTATGCCCGCGTCACCCCCGAACAGAAAATCAAGATCGTGCAGGCACTGCAGGCGCGTGGCGAGTTTGTCGCGATGACGGGTGACGGCGTCAACGATGCGCCGGCACTGAAGCGGGCGGAGATCGGTGTGGCGATGGGTCGGAAAGGCACCGATGTTGCGCGTGAAGCGGCGGACATGGTCCTGCTCGACGACAATTTCGCCACCATCGTCGCGGCGGTGGCCGAGGGTCGCCGGATATTTGACAATATCCGGAAATTCATCAAAGACACCATGAGTTCCAACTCAGGGGAAATCTGGACCCTGTTTCTCGCGCCATTCTTTGGCTTGCCGATTCCGCTGTTGCCGATCCATATCCTGTGGATCAACCTGGTGACCGACGGGTTGCCCGGCCTGGCGTTCACGGTGGAGCCGGCCGAACCCGGCATCATGCAGCGCTCGCCACGGCCGCCACGGGAAAGCATTTTCGCCCATGGCATGTGGCAGCACATCCTCTGGGTCGGGTTATTCGTTGGCGCTCTGTCCATCGGCGCCCAGGCGTGGGCCTACGGCCGGGGTGTGGAATACTGGCAGACCGTGGTGTTCACGGTGTTGACCATATCACAGCTTTTCCACTCGCTGGCCGTGCGCAGCGAAAGTGCCTCCCTGTTCAGCATTGGCCTGACCAGCAACCCGGCCATGCTCGGCGCCGTGACATTGACCCTGGGGCTGCAGCTCGCAGTGATCTATGTGCCTCAACTCAATCCCATATTTCACACACAGCCATTACCGTTGGCAGACCTGCTGGTGTGTCTTGGGCTGTCTTCGCTGGTGCTGGTGGCGGTGGAAATGGAGAAGTGGCTGGTGCGGCGTGGCCGCCTGTATGCACCTTGAAGGTGCGCGGTGCATTGATAAGTATTGGCGATGGTCATTGCTCGCCACGCGACTGGCCGAGTGCTTGCATCACAGATATTCGCGGACCGTTTCGGCCGGTTTCTGGACAAGATTCTTGTCCACCTGGTTAGACACCATGGCCATGACTTCCTTGCTCAGATTATCCCGTAACAGACCGAGAAAGGAGGGTGGCGCTACCAGCACCAGCTTACTGAATTCACCCTTGTTGCGTGCGCTGTCAAGACGATTGGCAAGGGATTTCGCAAAACCGTAAGCTTCCTGTTCCTTGGCGCTGGTTTTATCGTTCATGATATGTCGGCCCTGTCCGACACTCCCACCATCGCTGCCGGCCGAGTCTGACACGAGATCGCCCTCGTGCAGGCGGCCTTCCGGGTGAGCGAGAGCTTCAATTTCAGTGATCGGCGCAGACCGGTTTCTGGCCGTGTAGAATTTTGCCCGGCTGCTTTCTGCGACTAAAACCCATGTTATTGCCATAAAAGTACCTCCTTTCATTGAGTTTCTAACTCTATCTTATAGATATCAGTTTAGCAGAGCCTTGATCCAGGTCAGACAATTAAACAGGTCTGCAACTGTGGCTAGTTAATAAAATACTAAATTAATTATACAGCATGGCTGTGGCATAGCGGTTGCTTCTTCGTGTCTCAGACTGCTGAATGGGTAAGCACATGGATTTTTGCATACAATGCTATGAAATATTGACAGGCCTCTCTGGAAAGAGGTGGTGTTATGTTCTAATCTTTGCTGATCGTCGTGTGATCCCCGCAAGAGGGATACAAAACCCCTACTTTTGATTGGTGCAGCTAAATTGAATCCATTTCTAGTTATGAATTTGTCTGGTTTGCGCGATGCTATCCATCACAGATTGCAGGAAAAGGGATCCCGGCAGAGCCGGCGTACTGAAATCCTGAACACCGTGGAAAGGGTTGTGGAGGGTACGGACAGCAGAATCAGGCTGGTGAACAATTACGATAAAAAATTACAGGGGGCTGTAAGCAGTTCCCTGGAATATACGGATGATCTGATAGACCAGATTCCCGAAGCCATCGAAGTCAGTTCCAATACGTTCATCTCCGACTCCCATGTCAATGCTTTTTTCGTCAACGTGTCGGATCTGCAAACGGTCTTCAGCCACAGTTCCGAAGTACGCCAGTTCATGGAGGATTTCAGCAACGTTGATGCACCACAGTGCTGCGCCCTGTTGTGTATGCGCAAGTCAGAGAAAACGGTGATGGGAGTGGAACTGGCAGGTGATACGTTGAAAAGGGATGTGAAGCAGACAGCGGTGAGCTTTTCGGATCACCGGATTTATTCGCCCGCTCCAAGCGAAGCAGAAACCCGTAAGGGGCTCAAGCAGTGCCTGTTCGGGGGGCTGGTGACCAATGCACTCGAACACATTGTGCAGCTCAGACTGGTCAGCCATCGACTGGAAAAAGAGCGCCAGATATTGCAGGCAAGGCTGAGGCGCTACCGGCAAAACAAGGGCGGAGCAGAACCAAATGCGCGGCCTGCTGCCGAGCTGGCGAAAGAAATCGAAGCTATCCGCCAGAAGCTGAGTATGGTCGAGGAACAATTGAAGAAAACCCGTCCTGTGACACCGCAACAGTCACTGGAGCAGGTCAATGCCGTGTTCAGCCGCCCCGATAAGTTTGTGCGCTTTAAAAAATGCTCGCTTCGACTCAACAAGATGGGGATCAAGATCAACGCGGATTCGCGGCAAGCCTGCAACGAGATCAGGCTGGCCGAAGTAAAAATCGGTGATGAGTTACCCCGCGTGGTTACCCTGGCGAAATTCCCACGTGACGACCTGCTTCCGCGTAGAGAATTCCTGACGCAGGGCAGATTCTCATAGCGTCACTAGGGCAATAAGCAGCTTAAACGATACGCAGGGCCTGTACCGGGCAGGCGGCCACGCACATGCCGCAGCCGTTGCACCGTTGCGTATCGATCTGCGCCCGGCGCTGGTGGACCGTCGTGATGGCGTGGTAATCACAGCGTCCGCTGCAGGCCATACAGATCACCTCATCCCAGGCGATGCAGGTTTCGCGGTTCAACTGTGCCTTGCCGATAACAGGCAT
Source organism: Thiogranum sp. (assembly GCA_039768325.1). Classification (GTDB taxonomy): domain Bacteria; phylum Pseudomonadota; class Gammaproteobacteria; order DSM-19610; family DSM-19610; genus Thiogranum. The sequence continues at coordinate 1,149 of JBDNAP010000464.1, read as the reverse complement.
AGGCCCGGCTGTATCCAATTCCATCGTTTCATCCATGGGACAGGCTTCGAGACAGGCCTTGCAGAAGGTGCAGCCCGCTGTGCTGAAATCCAGGTAAGGCAGGCCGGCCAGCTGATGGTTTTCAGGATGCAGCCGAATGATGCCCGGATCACAGGCCGTTACACAGGGATGTGTACACCCGGGACAATGTGTTTCCAGCGCCAGGTCCCGGTGCCAGGGTGGGGGCGGTCCCAGCGGCCGCTGCCGCGATTTCTCCTCGGCGCGACCTTTACGGGTCAGCAGCGTTCCACTCAGAAATGCCCGGCGTCCGCCATCCATGGGTTTCAGCGAAACGTACTCTCTACCAGCGGTGTGGCATTCGACAGGGGGACGTGACACTGCGTACAGTTGAAACGTGCGCCGGCCACTGTTTCCAGCGCCTCGTCTGCGTAGTGATCACGCGACATCGGGCTCTTGCTTTTGACGTTCCTGTCCATATTCTTGGGCTTATCTATGTATTTCGGCACATCATGACAGTCCAGGCACTGATTGTCGGCGGCGACCACCGGCAGGTACATCTCGGTCTGGTGCGGAATCTGGGGCGGTATGCCATCCCACGCCCGCGGCAGCCACTCGTTCTTGCCGGGCTTGGCATCACTGTAGGCAGCCGGCGCCGGGGTCGGGGTATCAAACACACTGGTCTTGCTCAGACCCATATTCAGTTCGTCAATGGCATCACCGGAAGCGGGTCCGGTAACGATGAGTATCAAGCCGAGCGTGGCGAGGAACGGGATGGTTTTCATGCTGCTCTCCTTTGGCGGGATTCGGTTGTAGCGGTTTTCTGTCGGGTGTTGATGAAGTGTCGCAGATCAAATTGCAGGGTGTTCTCCGGGCAGATGGTGATACAGCGACCGCAGTTGGTACACTCACCGGAGGCGATCATGCCGGTCACGGATGCTGCCTTCAGATTCATGACCTGGGGTTCCGGACACACCCTGGCGCACTCGCCACAATGTGTACAGGTTGGCGTGTCAAATCGGACACGCACTTGCGCCAGCTTGCCCAGCAGGGCATAAAAAGCGCCCAGCGGGCAGAGGTGTCCGCACCAGCCGTTGCGCAGGATAAACAGATCGAACAGAAATACGCCCAGCACCGCCGTCCAGCCGAGTC
>JBDNAP010000078.1:0-5912 GCA_039768325.1 Thiogranum sp. | reverse complement strand
CCTCAATCTGCCGGTTTTTCATGGTGCCCACCAAACTGGTAGCGCATGGCCGACAGCAGTTTGTCGGCGTAGTCTGCCTCGCCGCGCGAGCTGAAGCGGCTGTAGAGTGAGGTGGTGAGTAGCGGCGCCGGTGCGCCGACGTCGATGGCAGCGATGCTGGTCCAGCGGCCTTCGCCGGAATCCGATACCCGGCCACTGAAGTTGGATAGTTCCGCATCCTCTTTCAACGACGCTGCGGTCAGGTCCAGCAACCAGGAAGACACCACGCTGCCGCGTCTCCAAAGCTCCGCGACATCCGCGACATCGATGTCATATTGATATTCTTCCGGGTTGCGCAGCGGGGTGGTCTCGGCGTCCACATCGTGCGACTGTTTGCCCACGTTGGCGTGCTTGAGAATATTCAGTCCTTCAGCATAAGCGGCCATCAGGGCATATTCGATGCCGTTGTGAACCATCTTCACGAAATGGCCGCCGCCGGCAGGCCCGCAGTGCAGAAAACCCTGTTCAGCCTGACTCGGTGCGCCGCTGCAGCCCGGGGTACGTTCGATGTCACCCAGGCCCGGGGCCAGCGTTGCAAACACAGGCTCCAGGTGTTTCACGGTCTGTTCTTCACCGCCGATCATCATGCAGTAGCCGCGCTCCAGGCCGAACACACCGCCGCTGGTGCCGACATCCATATAGTGGATGCCATCCGGCTGCAGGCGCCTTGCGCGTATGATGTCGTCTTTGTAGTAGCTGTTGCCGCCGTCGATGATAATGTCGTCCGGCTCCAGACGTTGCACCAGTTGCTCAATGACCTGGTCGACCGCTGCCGCCGGCACCATGATCCAGACCGCGCGCGGTTTGCTGAGTTTGGCAACAAACTCGTCGAGGTCTGTGGTCCCGATGGCGCCTTCCTTTGCCAGTTCTGCATAGGCGTCGGCTTTCCTTCCGTACACGACGCATTCGTGACCGTCACGCAGCAGTCGTCGCACCATGTTGGCGCCCATGCGTCCCAATCCAATCATACCTAACTGCACGGCTTTTCCTCCTGTTTCTGGTCGCGACCAAGCGGTGCAACCCGGTAAGTTTATTTGCTCACAGTTGCATCGACCAGCGCTAACCGTGATGGTTCGCCACCTTACCCACAAAGGACAGGAAGATCACTAACTATTGAATGCCGCGTCATATATTGACAGTCTCGACCCCAAACCGCTAAGGTGGCAGGTTCACGCAGCGGGTGCTCCAACGACTTTCGTCCACGGAGTTAATCGGGAAGCTGGTGCGTCGGGGTCTACCCCCCTGGCAAGCCCGGCACTGCCCCCGCAACGGTAGATGAGCGTGGGATCGATTCCGTGAATCCATTCCCACAGGATGGGCAAGACTGCCACTGCGCCGCAGGCGTGGGAAGGTGGCCCGTTCGGCGAAATGCCACTCATGAGTCCGGAGACCGACCTGCTGTGAAGAGAAACTCGATCGAGACGGTGTCACGAGGGGTGACGCATCGATGCAGACACACGCCGGGACCTGCAGCAAGGACCATCTGAGCGCTTACCAGGGCGTCAGCTCTTCCCCCGGCCTACGCTCATCTCCAGCCTGCCCTCAGCTGTGCACCAAAGGCGCACGGGGGATGTGTCGCGATGATTCACCTGGAGAAACGTTGTGCGCAAGTGTGGGCGGAGTATTCGCAAAACATCAAACATCAGCAAGCGTCAACAGGACCCGATTGGCCGGGCACTGCGGACGATCGCTCCACTCACAGTTATCGCCGGCTTCGGCGCTGTTCCAGTGATGGCGGAGTTGCCGGTAGCGGCGCAGGACATGGACGACCTGGTAGTCACAGCCACACGTCTGGCCACCCCGCGCGGAGAGCTGGCCAGTTCAGTGAGTGTGATCAGCGCCGAGGATATTCAGCGCCGGCAGTTTCGCAGTGTGTCGCAGGCCTTGCGTTCGGTACCCGGATTGCACGTGGTGCAGAGCGGTGGTGCCGGCCAGCAGACCTCGGTGTTTATGCGTGGCGCCAATTCAAATCACACCCTGGTGTTAATCGACGGCGTGGAGGCCACCGACCCGAGTTCGCCGGCCGGTGCGGTGGATTTTTCCAACCTGTGGCTGGATAACATCGAGCGTATCGAAATTGTGCGTGGTCCGCAGAGCACCTTGTACGGGTCCGACGCCATCGGCGGTGTTATTCATATCACCACCCGCCGTGGTGCGGGCAAACTCCACGGCGCGGGCAAGCTCGAGGGCGGTTCCGACAGCACCTTCAATCAGCAGGCGTCGACGGCCGGATCCACGGACCGACTGAATTACTCCTTTGGCGTCACACATACCGATACCGATGGTGACTCCGTGACGCCTCGACGGCTGCGCAACGGCGTAGCCGCTGAAGACGATAACTACGAAAACTGGACGACGTCGGCCAGACTGGGCATGGCTGTCAGCGATACGCTGGAAGTCACCTTGTTCGGCCGTTACATCGACAGCGAAACGGATCTGGATCCGGAGCTGTTCGACCCTGCGTTCGGGTCCGGTACCACCGAGGACCGGGATGCCAGGCTCGACCAGACCGAGTACCTGTTGCGTAGTGAAGCCAAAGCACAGTTGCTGGACGGCTTATGGGAAGCGACTTTATCCGGTTCCTACAGCGATTTTGACCGCAACAATCGTAACGATCGTCAGTCGCCTGCAGAAACCCTGACACGCACCAATTTCGATGGTGACAAGCTGAAGTTCGAACTGAAAAACGATTTCTACCCGCTGGATGCACATATTTTGACACTCGGTCTGGAAACCGAGAAGGAAAACATGGACTCAGGCGGATTCTCCGATTTCGGTGGATTCGTCGTCGGTGAACAGACCGATGCCGATGCACGCAACAGCGCGGTCTATGCGCAGGACCAGTTCAGTTACGGCGAACGCATCTTCGGTACTATCGGCATGCGCTATGACGATCACGATGACTTTGGTTCGGAGGTGACCTACCGGATTGCGCCGGTCTATGTCCACCGTGACACCAACACACGACTCAAGGCCAGTGTCGGTACCGGGTTCAAGGCGCCCACCCTGTTTCAGACCGATGGTTTCACACCCAATAATTTCGGCTCGTTCTACCGCGGCAATCCGGACCTGGACCCGGAAAAAAGTGTTGGCTGGGAGGTCGGTATCGAACAGCAGCTGTGGGGCGAGCGGCTGAGCTTCGGTGCGACCTGGTTCAAAAGCGACATCGACAACTTGATGCAGGTGGTGTTCGACCCCGCTTTCAACAGCAGCTATGAAAATATCGACAAGGCGAATATCCAGGGCGCCGAAAGCTTTGTCCGTGCACAGCCACTGGCATCGTTGGCAGTACAGCTCGATTACACTTACACCGACGCCGAGGATGACGACAGCGGCGAGCGACTGCTGCGTCGCCCGAAACACAAGCTGGATCTGGACGTGGAGTTCCGGCCGTCAAACCGGGCAAGCATTAACCTGGCCGTCAATTATGTCGCAGACTACAAGGATATCTCTCGCGAATCATCGGGCGTCATCGATGGCGATGATTACGTGGTGCTCGATGTCGCGGCCGATTACCAACTGAACAGACAATGGCGCCTGTTTGGCCGGGTCGAGAATGCCACCGATGAACACTACGAACCCGCCGACGGTTTCCAGGCCGCGGATCGCGGTCTGTTTGCGGGCGCTGAACTGAAGCTATAGGGCCGAGAGATGAACGTCGCCATGCCAGCCGATCGAAGTACCGATGCACGCGGCCGTCTGCCCGGGCTTGGATATTTTGTGCTGGGCTCATTGCTATTGCATGCGCTGGTGCTTGCGCTCTGGCAAGGCAAGCCACCCGCCGGACCGGTGGGGAAGAGTACGTTTCAGATTACCTTGCTGGCACGCCACGGGGATACCTCGGGCAAGGCAGGTGTCAAAGACGGGCAGCAGGAAAATAACGCTATAAAGCAATCAGGTAAAAGCGGTGAATCTTCCAGCGGACATTCGGCGCGTCATGAACCCGAAGGCGCGAGGCCGCTACCGGTAAAAGTGCTGGCGGCAAGCTCGCAATCTGCTGCCCCGGCCGCGTCTGAGGTGCCGCAGTCCAGGGCCGGGCCTCGTGGGGCGGTAAAAAAAACTCGCGGCAAAGCACCCGAAGAAGCGAAAGCGCAGGTGACCGGACGTCATAGCGCAGCGGCCCGTGGAGACATCAGCGCAACACCTGGGTCGGCCAGTACCGGGCAGGACCCGCTGAACAGTGCTGCCAGGTACCGCAGGGTTAGGGCCGCGCTGCACGAGGCGCTGTTACCCCGTTTCGACTATCCTTCGGCGGCGCGCCGGCGCGGCTGGCAGGGGCGTGTCAGGATCGGGCTGCACGTTGAAGCCGACGGGGATCTGACCCGCATTCATCTGGTCGAGTCTTCGGGTCATGCGCTGCTGGACAGGGCTGCCGTGAAGAATGTCACCGAGTTGCGCAACGTTCCTGCTGCCGCACAATGGCTGGACGGTCTCGATATGGACATGATATTACCGGTGCGCTATCGGCTTCACGACCGTTAGCGGGCCGTATTTGGGGCAGGACCGAGACAATGTTATCAACGTGCTGTAGTCTGCAATTTACTAATGAGTGCATAAGCTAACCGACATAAGCAAGCGAGACACGCTTTGCCCCAGGGCACCCTCTCGCCAGAGGGCGATTCACCTTGTGAATACATCCATGTACGCTCGACGGCTGCGTCATGTCCTTGGATCCCCAGAGGGGGCAGCCGACGGTCCCGCAAGCTTATGTCGGTTAACATACGCACACCGAAACTTAGAATTCTGACCAGGCGGGAGGTACGGCAGTGAGGGTATTGGCAGGGGACATCGGCGGCACCAAGACGCGTCTGGCCGTCTTCGATGTGAAGGGCACCCGTGCGAAGGCCTTGTTCGAGCACAGCTATCCCAGTGGCGAGCATGCTTCGCTCGATGCCATTGTCCAGGACTTCCTGGGCCGCACCGATGTCGATTGCCGGCAGGCCTGTTTCGGCATTGCCGGTCCGGTGCGGCAGGGGCGGGTGGAAACCACCAACCTGCCCTGGGTCATCGAGGCTCAGACCATGGCGGCAAGCTTCGGCTTCGACACCGTCTCGCTGATAAATGATCTGCAGGCCAATGCCTGGGGCATCGACGCCCTGGAAGACGACGACTTCTGCCTGCTGAGCGCGGGACACGCCGATGCGGCCGGCAATGCGTCCATCATTGCCGCCGGTACCGGACTCGGCGAAGCCGGTTTGTACTGGGACGGGCGGCGTCACTGGCCTTTTGCCTCTGAAGGCGGTCACGCGGATTTCAGTCCGCACAGCGACCTCGAGATCGCGCTGCTCGAATACCTGCGCGAACGCTTCGGTCATGTCAGCTGGGAACGGGTGGTGTCGGGCCCGGGTCTCGTCAGTCTGCACGATTTTCTGTGCATCCACCGGGGTACCGCTGTACCCGCCTGGCTCAACGACGAGATAGAGGCGGGTGATGCGGCGGCGGCCATCTCCGCGGCCGCGCTCGATGAGCGGGATGCGATTTGCGCTGAAGCCCTGGACCTCTTTGTTCACCTCTACGGGGTGGAAGCCGGTAACCATGCGCTGAAGATCATGGCCACCGGTGGCATTTACATCGGCGGTGGTATCGCGCCGAGGATCATTGACAAGCTGAACGGCCCGCTGTTTATGCAAGGCCTGCTGTCGAAAGGGCGGATGCGGCCCTTACTGGAGGGCATGCCGGTACGGGTCATCCTCAACGATCGCACCGCACTGTACGGGCCGGCCCTATACCTGGCGGCAATGACTTAAATGGGGTCACACATTAAATGGGCTCTGACCCGAATGGCACTAAGTTAAGGCGGCTCTTCCTCTGTAGGGCCGAATTTATTCGGCCAGCAGCTGTTGGCGGCTACCCACATTTTGACTATATCCGGG
>JBDNAP010000077.1:0-3680 GCA_039768325.1 Thiogranum sp. | reverse complement strand
TGGAGTACGTCGAGGCCGCCCGTGCCTTTGGTGTCGCCAAGATCACGATACTGGTACGCCACCTGTTACCCAACCTGCTGCACCTGGTACTGATCGCTGTGGTAATCGATTTCAGTGGTCTGGTACTGGCCGAGGCCGTATTGTCCTATGTCGGGGTCGGTGTTGATCCCACCACCATGAGCTGGGGCAATATGATCAACCGGGCCCGCCTTGAGATGGCTCGTGAACCCATGGTGTGGTGGTCTCTGCTGGCGGCATTCAGTTTCATGTTTACACTGGTTCTGGCAGCCAACCTGTTCTCCGATGCAGTGCGGGACGCTTTCGATCCACGCTTGCGGGCGCAACGGTAATGTCGAAACCCTTATTGCAGGTTAAAGACCTGAGTGTCCGTATTGGCAGCGGCGACAGCGCCATACGCCCGGTAGACGGTCTGAGTTTCCATATCAGGCAGGGCGAGACCTTCGCTCTGCTGGGGGAGTCGGGTTGTGGGAAATCCATGACAGCACTGGCATTGTTGCGATTGCTGCCGCGCCCGGCCGGTGAGATCGTCTCCGGGTCCGTGCAGCTCAATGGTGAAGATTTACTTACATACACAGAGAACGGGATGCGTTCTGTTCGCGGCGGCAACATAGCCATGATTTTTCAGGAGCCGATGACCTCCCTCAATCCGGTCATGACCATCGGTGCACAGATCGCGGAAAGTCTGCAGCAACACAAAGGCCTGCACGGTAAAGTGGCCCGGCAACATGTGGTGGAATTGCTAGATGACGTGGGTATCCCCGACGCAGACCAGCGCTACGGGGAATATCCGCACCAGCTGTCGGGTGGCATGAAACAGCGCGTGATGATTGCCATTGCCCTGGCTGGTGATCCCGATCTTTTAATTGCCGATGAACCGACCACAGCACTGGATGTCACTATCCAGGAGCAGGTGTTGGAACTGATAAAGAAACTGCAACAGCAACGTGGCATGGCGGTGATGTTGATCACGCACGATCTGGGTGTGGTCGCGGAAATGGCCGATCGCGTTGCCGTCATGTATGCAGGTCAGCTTGTCGAGCAGGCCCCGCGCGGGGTCTTTTTCGGTAACTCACAACATCCTTACAGTGACAGGCTGTTTGCAGCATTACCCGACAGCAGTAAACGCGAACAACGCCTGACTGTCATTCCGGGAACTGTGCCGCCATTGAACCAGGTTTTTTACGGTTGCCGCTTTGCCGATCGTTGTGATCGGGCATGGGAACACTGCCAGCGCAATATTCCAGGCTGGTTCGAGACCGACGCGGAACAGGGTGTCCGCTGCCACCTTGCTGACCATAAGCTGTTGCCCGCAGGCGGCCGGACAAGAGAGGTTCAATTCGACAAGCGGGCAGAAATACCTGTTCAGGCATCAGCGCAGCATGCCTTGCTGGATGTCGAGGATCTGAAAGTACATTTCCCCATTCGCAAGGGGTTCTTCAAGCGGGTTGTCGGTCAGGTGCGCGCTGTTGACGGCGTCAGTCTCTCGATCTCCAGCGGACAGACCCTGGCGCTGGTCGGCGAGTCAGGCTGTGGTAAAACCACGGTAGGCAAGGGTATTCTGCAGTTGTTGAACATAAGCGGCGGCAGTGTGCGCTTTGAAGAACTTGAACTCACCGAGCTCAGAGGCGAAGGTTTGAGAAGACGGCGCTCGGATTTCCAGATTATATTCCAGGACCCGTTTTCGTCGATGAATCCGCGTATGAGTGTGGGCGACATTGTCGAAGAAGGCATGATTGCCCAGCGTATCGGAGGCGATGTGCAGCAAAGAAAGCAACGCGTACATGAATTGTTGCAACAGGTTGGCCTCCGACCGGAACACGCGCACCGTTACCCGCATGAATTCTCCGGCGGTCAGCGTCAGCGGATCTGTATCGCGCGCGCCCTGGCCGTGAATCCAAAACTGATAGTCTGTGACGAACCCACCAGTGCGCTGGACGTATCGGTACAGGCACAGATTCTCAATCTGCTGCAGGACCTGCAAGCCGAACTCGGCTTGTCTTTTCTGTTTATCAGCCATGATCTTTCCGTGGTGTCATACCTGGCGGATCGTGTCGCGGTCATGTACCTGGGACGCATTGTCGAAGAGGGTGATGTGCAGGATGTATTGGATAGGCCTCAACACCCCTATAGCCAGGCATTGCTGTCGGCCGCACCCGGAGTCAAGGTGGACGGCGAACGCCGGGGAATTCGCCTGGAAGGTGATTTGCCGTCGCCATCCAATCCACCGCAAGGCTGCCATTTCCATCCGCGCTGTCCGCAGGTAAGGCCGGAGTGTCGGCAAAGTTATCCGCCGCTGACCCGGTTAACGAAGACCCATCAGCTTCGTTGTCATCTGTTTTAGACAGTGTACTGAGTACGGGTAGCTGACCACCGTAGCGGTTTAGTCCATGTTGTACCGATTAGCGGCTGATCTACTGGTTCTATTCCACCTGGGATTTATCATCTTTGTGATCACCGGTGGTTTCCTGGTCCTTAAGTGGCGCTGGGTTATTCTCCTGCACCTGCCAGCAGTCGTATGGGGTGCACTGATCGAGTTTCAGGGCTGGATGTGTCCGCTGACACCGCTCGAACAGCGACTCAGACAGGCGGCGGGTGAGAAGGGCTATGCCGGTGGATTCATAGAACACTATGTGCTGCCGGTGATTTACCCGCAGGCGCTAACAGCTGACATACAGATCGTTCTGGGAAGCTTTGTCATTCTCATCAACCTTGTCGCGTATACCTGGGTATTGGTCCACATGGCCAGGAACAGGAAGACGACATCCGGACACAGCGCCTAGCAGAAAAACGGTAGATGTAGGAGCGGCCTCTCAGCCGTGATATTGTGCCGAAGGACGGTGCTCCCGGGCTTTATGCCTGCTAACTTAACTCATACCATAGCAAGTGTCTCTTTAACCAGCCCCTTATGACATGCACAGCAGATAACATGCCAGAGAATGACGAAGACATAACTATTGCCAGGCAATATCCCGGCAAGGCCAGGGGGCTGCGCCTGTTGATTGCCGCAGCCTCTATTCTGTTGGGTATCGGCCTGGTGGCACCCATTATCACGCTGGAAAAATTTATTCTCATCGAGAATACCTTCTCAGTCGTGTCCGGCGTTATCCAGTTGCTGAAAGAAGGGCAGTGGTTCCTGTTTTTCGTGATTTCCTGTTTCAGCATTGTGTTGCCGTTGCTCAAGCTCGGTGTGCTCTACCTGCTGGTTGCCAGGCGCCTGTCCGGTACGAAGCGGCTGCATCAGTATCTGCACTGGATGCATCTGTACGGTAAATGGTCAATGCTCGATGTTTTCGTGGTCGCCATACTCGTTGTGGCTGTAAAGCTCGGTGCCATTGCACATGTCGAGATGCGCTACGGGCTCTATGCATTTGCGGCGTCTGTCCTGATCACCATGTTTATTACAGCACGCATTGTTTTTCTGACCAGCGGGGATAGGAGGTGATGAAATTTCCCGAAGAACAAGTGCTGTTGAGTGCGGAAGTCAGCCGGCCCAGGCTTTCAGGACCGTCGGCCGCATGGACGCAGCCGTCGAGCGTACAGGGATGTATTCACAGCGTGTCCTGAAAGCCTGGGCCGGCTGGCTTCCGCAGGTCTCAGTAAACGGTCGTTCTTAAATTAACTTGTTGTCCTTGGTGGTTAAGGCTATATCCGGGATACCG
>JBDNAP010000463.1:0-7971 GCA_039768325.1 Thiogranum sp. | reverse complement strand
TAAATGGCCTGCATATTTCCGTAACTGTTAGCGAGTGGTTTCAGCTTGTGTCCCCTGGTTTGTAGCCCCTCCAGCACGGTTGGCGCCAAAGCATCGGGCTCATACTGGATAACATCGGGAAGAAACTGGTGGTGAAAACGCGGCAGCGATACCCAGGATCGCGGCTTGTGACCTTCATCAAGATCCAGTATACCCAGCAGCACCATGGTTATGATGCGGCTGCCTCCCGGTGTACCCAGTACCGCCACACCGTCTTCGCTTTCCACAAAGGTTGGACTCATGCTGGACAAAGGGCGTTTACCCGGCTCAATGGCGTTGGCATCGGCACCGACCAGTCCATAGGCATTCGGCACACCCGGCTTGGCGGAAAAATCATCCATCTCATCATTCAGCAGAACACCCGTACCGGGTACCACGTAACCGGAGCCGAATGGATAGTTGATACTCAGCGTCGCAGCCACCCGGTTGCCCTCGCGATCGAGGATGGAAAAGTGGCTGGTATCGGCGCCTTCGCCATTGCTCACCCCTCCAGGCAGCGACGCACTGGGGGTGACCCGGTCGAGGCGAATCGATGCACGCAATCCAGCTGCATACCAGGGGTGTAAAAGACGCTGTAATGGCACAGTGGCAAAATCCGGATCCCCCAGGTATTGTGCACGATCCCGATAGGCACGCCGCATGGCTTCGCTTATGACGTGCGTTCTGTCAGCGTCATCAAGCTGGGCCAAGTCATAGGCTTCCAGTATGTGCAACATCGTCGCCAGGGCCACACCCCCGGACGATGGTGGCGCGGCGGATACAATACGCCAATCTCTGTACTGGAAGATAACCGGCTCGCGCTCGATAATCTTGTACTGCTTCAGGTCTTCCAGCGTCCAGATTCCACCCTCTGCACGAACACCCGCCACCAATCTGTCGGCTACATCACCGGTATAAAAACCCTTCCTGCCTTTACTCGCCAAAGACCGCAGTGTCTGCGCAAGCTCCGCTTGCTGAATCAAAGAACCCTGTACGGGGACTTCGCCGTCGCGCAAAAAAATCTTTGCAGTTGAGGCATGGCGCTGCATGACCTGTTGCCGGAAACCAGCCATGCGCTGGTAATGGGTATCGACCTCAAAACCCGTCTCAGCCAGCCGTATGGCAGGCGCCAGTGATTTTGCCAGCGGCAATCGCCCATATTTTTCGGCAATGTGTACCAGGGCGGCAGGTTCACCGGGAACAGCCGCCGCCAATGCCCCGTCCATGGAGAGACGCGGCACCACATCACCCTGCTCATCCAGATACATGTCACGCTGTGCCGCGAGCGGCGCACGCTCCCGTCCATCGATCATAATCTGCTTGCCGTCGCTGGCACGGTGTAACAACCAGAAGCCACCTCCCCCGATGCCCGAGCCGTAAGGCTCGACCACAGCAAGCGCTGCGCTGACGGCAACCGCGGCATCAAACGCATTACCCCCCGCGCTGAGAATCTCCATCCCGGCCGCAGTTGCCTGCGGGTGCGCGCTGGCGACCGCCCCGGAAGGCGGCTTTTCATTGTCTCCGATGGCGGTCACAGGCCGGCCGGCCAGCAGGCACATCAACCCCAACATCAAAAAGGCCCCGCTAAGGGGCCTTTTAGTGAATAATCTGACATTCGCCATTAAGCGGTCTCTCCGGAAATACGATTGTATTTCTCCAACAGTTCTTCCTTTGTTTCCTGGTAGTCGGGGTTCAACGGAATACAGTCTACCGGGCAGACATCCACGCACTGCGAAGTCTCGTAATGGCCGACACACTCGGTACACAGCTCCGGATCGATGACATAAATTTCATCCCCCTGGGAAATAGCCCCATTCGGACATTCCGGCTCGCACACGTCACAGTTAATGCATTCATCTGTGATCATCAAAGCCATGTCGACCTCCCGCGCCCAAACCACAATATAAGTAGAGGTTAATATTACTCGAATCGCCGCCTTAATGCAGCCACAACTTTCTTATGTACAAAGGGCGTCACATCTCCTCCCAGCGCCGCCACTTCCCGTACCAGGCTGGAAGACACGTAGGCATAGTGTTCATCCGGCGTCATAAACAACGTTTCAATTCCAGGTTCCAACTGGCGGTTCATGCTAGCCAATTGAAATTCATATTCAAAATCCGAAACAGCCCGTAAACCACGCAGAATGACACCGGCCTCATTTGAGCGGGCGAATTCCACCAGCAGGCCCTGGAAACCCTCGACATGAACGTTTTTCTTACCCGCCAGGACCGTCCTTGCCATCTCGATCCTCTCCTCCCAGTGAAAAGCGGTTTCCTTCAAATTGCTGCTGTGAATGGCAACGATGACGCGCTCAAAGCGCTTGGCAGCCCGCTCGACCAGATCGATATGCCCATTGGTTATGGGGTCAAAGGTGCCCGGATAAACGGCTGTTTGCATAGTAAAGTGTCCAGATTGTCTGATTGGATGCCCGTACAATCTAAGCACAACTTCCCCAATACGCAAAGCCTGTCGGCCCCTTGTTTCGTCAGCAACGGGGAACAACACCCGCGCTAGCCGTGTTTTCAGTCTTTTTTAAGCAGAACTTTTGCCACGAACCCGGCTCTGGCTTCTCAACCCGTCGGCATTTCCAGCTGGCCGGACCTGGCCATGCGGCGCTTCCTGCGCAGGTAACCGTGAGTCAATCATTCATTACTCACACGGTTGGTTTTCTGCGCGCTGCAGCCTTTTTCTATACAGGCGATAAGCCACCTGTCCGGCCTTTTTTTGTTTTTCCACTGCCCAGCACTCCGGTATCAACGGTTCAGACGCCTTTGCCGGCATCTCCATATAGATTCTGGCACCCTCTTTCAGGCTGCCCGAGTCTGTTAACATCCGCAGCGACTTTTCCAGCAGGCTTGGATCCTTAAAGGGTGGATCAAGGAACACCAGGTCAAACTGCCCGCTTCGATCAGAAAGATAATTTCCCGCTTCCTGTTGAAGTATCTCTATACCATCTGCGCAGAGAAGCTGCTGGTTTAGCCTCAGCACACGTACGATATCAGGGTTGTGATCCACCATCACCACACGTGCAGCGCCCCTGGACGCCGCCTCGAAACCCAACGCACCGCTGCCCGCAAAAAGATCAAGACAGCAGGACCCGGGAAGCCGCGGCGCCAACCAGTTAAACAGCGTTTCCCGTATCCGGTCCGGAGTCGGGCGCAAGCCATGCGCATCGGGGAATGACAACTTCCGGCCACGCCATTGTCCGGCGATAATACGCACCTGATTGGATATCGAACTCATGAGCCGGCATGTTGCGCAGCTCATGAGCGGAGGTCAACAGTCCCGCTACGTGAATCAGCCCGCGCGGATATATTCGATGGCGTCGCTAATGATACAACAGGAGTCACTGTCGTCCGGTTCGACCGGACCACCGACGGTAATGGTTACCATCCGATCCGGACGCACGCGACGTTTATAGGCATCCTGAATCTGCTCCACGGTAACGGCCTGGATATTCCCGGTAAAGCGGGCCAGATAATCGAGCGGAAGATCATAGAATCCGATGACCGCCAGGTATTCCGCAATTTTTCCATTGCTGGATACGTTCAGGGGAAAACCGCCAATGATATTTTTTTTAGCCGATTCCAGTTCCTTTTCGCTAGGCCCCTTGTCGATGAAAGTCTGCACGGTATCCCTCAACACCGACAGAGTTTCTTCACGCTGATCGTTACGGGTCTGAAATCCCAGTAAATAGGGGCCCTCACGCCTCATCGGTGAAAAATAACTATAGGCGCTGTAGGATAGGCCGCGTTTTTCACGGATTTCCTGGCTGATGCGGGATACAAGTCCACTGCCACCGAGAATGTGGTTGCCCACGTAGAGCTGGAAATAATCCGGATCCCCGCGCCGTATTCCGGGCGCGCCCATCATCACATGACTCTGGGTGGATGGATGTTCGATGAATTCTGATTTTGCGGCATCCAACTCGGCCACGTCGGGTAACGCCGGCGCCTTGGCACCTTCCGGCAGGGCATCGGCAAGAGCGGCGGCCACCAGCTGCGCCTGCTTTCGCGACAGATCACCAACAATCACCACCATGGCGTTGCGCGCCACGTAATATTGCCGGTAGAAATCACGCAGCTGCTTCGCCGATAAAGCCTTGACGGTCTCGGTGGTACCGGAAGGATCACTCGAGTAAGGGTGATCACCGTAGAGGTCATGATAGAAAGCCTTACTGCCGATCGATTTCGGCTTCTGCTTCTGATATTCCAGCCCGATCAGCGTACGCTGCTGCTCGCGCTTGAAATCTGCCTTTGGGAAGTCCGGTTCAGCGAGCACCTTGCCAAACAATTCCAGCGAAGATTGCAACAGCTTGCTGTCTGTCAGGCTGCGCAGAGACAACCAGGCCATATCACGCTCCGAACCATTGCCAAGCTTTGCGCCGTTTTGCTCGAAGCCCTTCGCAATCTCGTCGGCACTCAGACCTGCGGCGCCCTGCCCCAGCAGCGCATTGCTCAAATTTGCAATTCCTGACTGCTCACCATCGCGGGCGCTGCCGGCATCGAAGACCAGACGAATATCCACCATCGGCAATTCATGGGCTTCCACGAACAGCACTTTTGCGCCTTTCTCTGTTGTCCAACTCTGGATCTCAGGCAATGCCCGGGCAGCCGTACTCCAGATCATTACAACCAGTATCAAAAGCAGATGACTGAAGCACGTCATTACGTTTTTTCCTCTAGTGAACATGGGCAACTCCGGCCGTGCGCGGTGGCCGATCCGGATCAATGGGCTGCGGCACCAACTCCGCCACCGTCAATCGATCAGGCACCAGATATTTGTTGGCAACTGCCTGTACCTGCTCGGCTGTAACCGCCTCAATGCGTCCGAGATAGCGTTCTGCATCCTTCCAGCTCAGTCCCACCGTCTCCAGTATCCCGATCTGCATGGCCTGGTAGAAAATCGAGTCCTGTTCATACACTTTGTCAGCCCGTAATTGCGCCTTTACCCGATCCAGTTCCTGCTGTTCCGCAGGTGTTTCACGTAGACGCTGCACCTGCTCGATCAGGGCTTTTTCCAGATCCTTCACCGTATACCCTTTGGACGGCGTTCCGGAAAGCAGGAACAGGCTGTCCAATCTGTCGTGGCCATCGTAACCCGCGCCGGCGCTCGCCGCGACCGACGTACCGCGCACCAGTTCACTGGCCAGACGTGCACCATCTCCGCCATCCAGAATCCCGGCCAGCACTTCCAGGGCATAGGGTTCCCAGGGTTGCTCGGCAGTCAGCACCACGGGTGTCTTGTAGCCCATCATCAGGTAGGGCACCTTGGCAGGAGCCTCGACCTTGATTTCCTTGCGACCACGCTGGGCAACCTCGAGCCGGGGTTTAACAGCAGAGATGTCGCTGGGTTTGAGGGGGCCGAAGTATTTCTTCGCCAGCGCATGGACCTCCTCGGGATCGACATCACCCACCACAACCAGCGTGGCGTTGTTGGGTGCGTACCACTTCTGATACCAGTCCCTGAGATCGCCGACCTGAAGATTTTCAAGATCATTCATCCAGCCAATCACCGGTAGCCGGTAAGGACTGCTGGCATAGGCGGTGGCATTGAACTGTTCGTAGGTCAACGATTGTGGATTATCCTCGGTACGCATACGCCGCTCTTCCATGACCACCTGGACTTCTTTCAGGAATTCCTCCTCGGGAATTGTTAGATTCCGCATACGGTCGGCTTCCAGCTCGAAGCTCACCGGCAGCCGGTTTTTCTCCATGGTCTGAAAATAAGCCGTGTAATCCTGACTCGTGAAAGCATTTTCACGGCCACCATTTTCGGAGATGATCTGCGAAAATTCACCGCTGGGAACTGCCTTGGTGCCCTTGAACATCATATGTTCCAGAACGTGTGAAACGCCGGTAATACCGTCATGTTCGTAGCTCGAACCCACCTTGTACCAGACCTGTGAAACCATTATCGGTGCCCGGTGGTCCTCTTTCACAATGAGTTTCAAACCATTTTCAAGTTTGTATTCATGGATCACACTTTCTGCGAACGAAACGACAGAAATCAGACCCAGGACAAGCGCGAGCATTCCTCGCATTCTGTACTCCTTATTATTTACTAAAGGTTAAATTATTCACTACAGCTTAACGGAGTCTGACCCGTGCAGTGTTGGTTGAGTTCCCGCGGGAATGATAGGATACGCACACCTATCTGGACAGCAAGAAATGATGTTAGGTTTCGGCAAAAACAAATCTCAGGTCTCATCGACGCCCGAAGACGGTCAGCCGGGCAAGGAAAAACAACCGGGCTTGTTCGGCCGCCTGAGGGTCGGCCTGTCGAAAACCCGCAGCGGTCTGACCGAAAGTATTGCCAATCTGGTGGTGGGCCGCAAGCAGATCGATGATGAACTCCTCGAAGACCTGGAAACCCAGCTTTTGACGGCGGATGTCGGTGTTGAAGCCACACAGAGTATCATCCGGGACCTCACAGAGCGAGTCGCACGCAAACAGCTCAATGACCCTGATGCGCTGCTGGCAGCACTGCACGATGACATGCAGGCTATGCTGGCTCCCGTCGACCAACCACTGAATATCCCACAGTCTGAACAACCTTTTGTACTACTGATGGTTGGCATCAATGGTGCCGGCAAAACCACCAGCATCGGTAAAATAGCCCGCCGCCTGCGGGACGAGGGGCGATCGGTCATGCTGGCTGCCGGTGATACCTTTCGCGCCGCGGCGGTAGAACAATTACAAACCTGGGGTGAACGCAATCAGGTGCCTGTTGTGGCCCAGCAACAGGGAGCCGATTCCGCCTCGGTCATCTTCGATGCTCTGCAGGCGGCACAGGCACGAAAGGTCGACGTTTTAATCGCGGACACCGCGGGGCGCCTGCACACCCAGTCCAACCTGATGGAAGAACTGAAAAAAATAAAACGGGTACTCGGTAAACTGGATGCGAACGCACCCCACGAGGTGATGCTTGTGGTCGATGCCGGTACCGGTCAGAACGCCCTCAATCAGGCACAACAGTTCAACGAGATTGTTGGTCTGACTGGCATTACACTCACAAAGCTCGACGGTACTGCCAAGGGCGGTATCATTTTCGCGATTGCCAAACAGCTCGGCATTCCCATCCGCTTTATCGGTGTCGGTGAAGCAGCCGAAGACCTGCGACCATTTGTATCCGCCGATTTTGTCAATGCGCTTTTTAAAAACAACTAGATGATTCGTTTTGACAACGTTTGCAAACGTTATCCGGAAGGTAAAGAAGCCTTACAAGGGATAAGTTTTCATCTGCATAGCGGGGCCATGGCATTTCTGACCGGGCACTCCGGTGCCGGTAAAAGCACCCTGTTGAAACTGGTTGCGCTACTTGAACGATCCACACGCGGTCAACTGTTTCTCGACGGAGAAAACCTGTCGCGCACGCCAAAACGAAGAGTCCCTTATATTCGCCGTAAAATCGGCATGATTTTCCAGAATTACCGGCTACTGTTCGACCGCACCGTATTCGATAATGTGGCGCTACCGCTGGTTATTGCCGGCTACCGCCATCAGGACATTGGCCGCCGGGTACGCGCTGCTCTCGACAAGGTCGGGCTGCTCGACAGGGAACGCGCTTTTCCCATCATGCTGTCCGGCGGTGAACAGCAACGCGTCGGCATCGCCCGGGCGGTGGTCAACAAACCGCCACTGCTGTTGGCCGACGAGCCTACCGGCAATCTTGATCCGGAACTATCTTTAGATATCATGCATTTATTCGAACAGTTCAACCAGGTCGGGGTCACGGTGCTGATTGCCAGCCACGACCTGAACTTGATATCCACCATGCCCTACACACAGATCAATTTACATCAGGGGCGCCTGGTGAGAAGCAGGACACATAACAACCCGTGAAACCCGCGCACCCGCTGCGAAACTATTTTGTCCGTCATGTCCAGGTCGCACTGAACAGCCTGGGTCGCCTGTACCGCTCGCCGCTGGCTTCTCTGATGACGGCTGCGGT
>JBDNAP010000462.1:0-6487 GCA_039768325.1 Thiogranum sp. | reverse complement strand
TTCATCATTTCCGGGCAGGGTGGCGCAGCACTGGGACATACCCTGTTGAGTTTCGCCAGGATCATCGGCGTCGGACTGCTGTTCGGTGCCGCCAGCGGCCAGTTGATGGGGCTGGCGTTGCGCCGTCACTGGTTCCCCGTTTACCTGCACAACGTTGCCGTTCTGACATTGGTGGTGGCGGTATTCGCCTTGTCCAATGCGGTGGAAGCCGAGGCCGGCCTGCTCACCGTTACCGTCATGGGCATATGGCTGGCAAATATGAAAAAAGTGTCGATCGAACACATCCTCGATTTCAAGGAAAGCCTGTCGCTGATGCTGATATCCGCCCTGTTTGTGATTCTGGCGGCGCGCATCGATTTCTCACAGATCCAGCAGTTAGGCTGGGGTGCGGTCGGCGTGTTCCTGGCGATGCAGTTTTTAGCCCGCCCGCTCAAGGTAGCGCTGGCAACGCGTGGTACGCCTCTGCGCTGGCAGGAGCGGGCGCTGCTCGCCTGGATAGGACCGCGCGGTATAGTGGCGGCCGCCGTCGCGGCCCTGTTTGCCATGAAACTGCAGGCCGCCGGCTACCCGCAGGCGGAACTCCTGGTACCGCTGACCTTCATGATTATCATTGCCACTGTGGTATTGCAGAGTGCCACTGCCGGGATGCTGGCGCGCGCACTCGGCGTCGCGGAACCGGAACCACGGGGTTTTCTGATTGTTGGCGCCAACCCGGTTGCGCGGATCATCGCCAAGGCATTGCAGAACAGGGATTATGATTCTCTGCTGTGTGATACCAACTGGAGCAATATCAGGGCGGCACGCATGCAGGGGCTGTCGACGTTTTACGGCAGTGCAGTATCGGAGTATGCCGACCGCCGGCTGGACCTGGTCGGACTGGGCCGCTTGCTGGCGCTGTCCTCGCAGCCGGAACTCAACGTGCTCGCCGTGCACCGTTACCGCCGCGAATTCGGCGACCAGCACCTCTATGTTCTGCGCACCAATGAGGCAGACACCGACAACAGGCAGACCACGCCAATGTCGGCGGGTCACATCGCTTTCGGTGATGATGTGAGCTATGCGCGGCTGAGCGCCGCTATCAGCGTCGGCGCCGAAATGCGCGAGACCACGCTCAGCGAGAATTTCGATTTTGACGATTATTACCGGAAATACTACAAGAAAGCTGTGCCCCTGTTTGCCATCGATCCCAAGGGTCAGTTACACACTTTCAGCGCGGAGAAAAAGCTGGTGCCCGGACAGAAGTGGACCGTGCTGAGTCTGGTGGAGCCGGAACAAGCCGGGCCGGAACAGGCTGCATCGTAATAGCGGATCCGTCAATCCCGTTCAGGTTCTGTTCAGGAACCCTTGCATATATTCATACCCAAGAGGATGCACCGCGTGTTCACCGCGGTCAATCCAGAATGCGTTACTGCAAAGAGGCGTCCCAATGAAAACCACAACGATTCGTGACCGGGTCTGCAAACGGAAATTTGTCAGGCGGCTGCTGAACGGATGTCTGCTGCTCATGCCAATGGCCGTTCATGCCGCGCCGCAGACACCGACCATTAAACTGTTTCCGACCACTGTGCTGGAAGAGATCAAGCATACGGGCAATGTGGCAGCGGAGATGGAAACCGGCCTGCAGGCAGTCATCACTCAACTCGATGAACAACAAACACTCTATATGGAAAGCAAATGCGAAGGCAACGAGGGCGACCCCGGCTGTGAACAGATCGCCAGGCAAATGGGCAAGAGCTACCTCGAAATGCTGACCATCATGGGGGACAAGTTGCCGGAAATGGAAACCGCCGTCAACAGCACATCTTCCAGCCTGGAGAAGCGCATACGCAGGGAACTCGGTCAGAAAAAGACGTCCTGGAGCCTGCAGGAACTTCTCGTCGGTGAACAATCCGCAAGCGGGAAAAACGCCGACCGACCGGTGCTGCGCGGGCGTTCCGGCATGCGGCTCAGCGATCGTTTTAATCAATATTACAAGCTGGTGGCGCGTTCCGGTGGCGAGGTCAACTCCTCACTGGCAGTGGTCGCATCGGATATTTACCTGGACATGCAGGAAACCTCCAGCCTGATCGCGCGCACCCGTGAGGAAATCAGCCGGGCCACCCTGATGGAGCAGCTGAACCAGTCGTTTGGAACCATTACACCGGAAATGCAGGAAGTGGTGGCGGGAGTGAAATCTATCCTGTTTGGTGAGGAAGAGGCGTTGACGCCGATGACGGCACCGCCCGCCAGCCGGCCTGAGCAGGGCTATGAAAGCCCGCTGAAACTCTAACAGTTTGCGAACCGGGGAACACAGCGATGAACATGAACAAACCGAGGAAATCCACAGTTACCGCAATACTTGCCGTGGCGGCAGTGGCAACAGCACTCACCGCCTGTAACAGCAATCCACCGACAGCCACCGCCTGCAGCCTGCCGGAAGGCCCCGACCTGGATCGCGCTATCAGTGCTGCCCGCTTCGACCTGGAGACAGGTTGTGAGCAACAGTTCGATCAGTATTTCCAGCAGCTGCTTACAATTGCCGAAGGCGATCCTAAAAAGGACAACAAAGCCAGCTTCAGTGAGTTCCTGATATGGGCCAATGAAGAAGGCCTGTTGAGCAAACGCCAGGCACGGGAAACCTACACCCGTTATTTCGGTGTCAAATACGTTTCCCTGGTCAGTGACTACAGCGTCTGTGACCAGACCTGCCCGCGCCAGGATGAAGTCATGCGGGAGATGAACAGGGAACTGATTGACAAGGAGCGGGGACTGCTCAAGGTCAGCGCGGACCGGCGCGAATATTATCGGGCCAACCGCCTGTTTCAGGAGACCGAACTGGTCCTGGAGGCCACCTGCGAGGCCTGCGGGCCGATCGAGTAAGCGGCCATGCAGGAGCGCATCGGCCGCGGCTTTCTGTCCGGCATGCTGCTGGGCGCACTTGTCAGCCTGCTCACCGGCCTGATCGGCGTGTACCTGCTGATTGTGCTGGATATCGTTTCGGTATCGGTGGTCGATACGCCCGGCATCGAGGCCCTGAGCGAGTGGACCCGACGCAATCTGGGTTTGTCGGTACTGCCTTTCGCCATCACCCTTGGCCTCTACCTTCACAGCCTGCGCGCACTGGCCAGGCGGCTCGACGACAGCTCACCACAGAACGAGGTGGGACAGCTTGAACACCTGACCGATGTCTGGACCAGCCTGTTCTTTGGCATCGGGGTGATATGGACCGCGATCGGTATGCGCAGTGCGCTGCTTTACGCCCTGGGCGATCCGGCCATGGCAGCTGAATCAGAGTCGTTCGCCATCCTCACGCGGCTGGTGGACGGCGGCATCCTGACAGCGCTGACAACCACCATTGTCGGTGGTATCGGCGGTTATATGATGCGCGTGATCAAGAGCTCGTTCCTGGGCACAAAACTGAGCCGCTACTACGAGGAACAGGAGCAACGTCATGCCGCGCGGGTCGAACACCTGCTGCGCGATATCAGGGAGTCCATTGGCAGTCTTTCCGCGACACCGTCAGCCACGGTGTATGAACTGCTCGAAGAGAAATGATCCGGCGTAGCAGATATACCGCGGCAGCCGGTAGCACGGGGAGCGATACCGATGCACTGCAAACGGATGTCATGCGCTTCATGTCCATCCTCGGCCTGTGCCTGATGGCCGTGTTTGCACTGGTGCAAAGTATTCCGCAGCCGGAGAAAGACCGTATCCGGCCCGGGCCGGAACTGGAGAAGTTACATCAGGCGATCGCCGTCCAGCAGCAACGTGCGCAGCTCCTTCAGGCCGAACTGGAGCGCCTGACGGCACAGATGCGAAATGCACAGGCGCGCAACAGCAGTGCACAGCAGGCCTTGTCATCAGCGCAACAACAACTGTCGCTGATTGTCGACCAGACGCAGCAGGCGCGCAGCGATCGGGACCGTTTGACCGCTGAGCTGGACGTTCTGAAACGCCAGCTCGCACAGGGCCGCGCTGAGCTGGCCGGAATTCAGCAGGCGGCCCGGACCAGGACACGCTCGCTGCGCGAACTCCGGCGGCAACTCGACGAGCAACAGGAAAAACTTGATGACATCAGTCAACGGACCACGACCCTGAAGAAGCAAAAGCGTCCGCCGCCCGAACCCGGACCGGACAAACAGGGGTTCACCCTGAGGTTTGCCTCCAGCGGGGCACTGCACAGCCTGGTGGCGGCCGGCACAGTCAGCCTGTACGGAATGGCGGGGAAACAGGCCTGGCGCCTGTCGCTGAGCGCCGGCAGCCCGGTTTTCGCACCCGACGCATTCCCGGGCTGGTTTCACGAAATGGCACCGGCAACGGTACCGGTCGAATACATCCAGACCCTGGAGAAATCAGTGGACCGACTCGCACAAGCATCTGTTGTCTGGGGCGTACAATTGCCCCCGGCAACAAAACAGGGGATAGCTTCCCTGACCCGTGATCTGCAGGGTGGAAACCTGCTGATAGGCGCCGACGGTCAGGTCACGCTGGAAGCGGAGTGACGCACTCATGGGCAGACTCTTCACGCTCCTCGTCACCCTGGGCATACTGCTTTCGGTGAGCTGTGCACAGCAGCCGACACGTCCGGCAGCGGGCGAAGATTCATCGCTGCAGCGCTGGCTTGACACAGAGCTGGCGCCCTACCTGGTCCAGCAACTCGGCCAGCACCCCAGATTCAAGGGCGAGTCCTTTATTCTGGTCCGTCTGGATGGCCCTGACATACAAGCGGACATTGACGGTCTGACCCGCAGCATGCGCGACCGGCTCATGGACAGCCTGCTGACCGACGCCGGTGTACGTCTGCCCTGGCAACCGCAACAGCAGCCAGCACAGCACCATCGCCGCCTGGACCAGGCGGAGTGCGGACGAATCCGTGACGCGAACTACTACATCGGCATCGAGATCACCCGCAGCGCGACGGCGCAGTATCGGGTCTCGGTGCGTGCTCTGGACGTCCGCGCCGGCGAGTGGGTCAGCGGATTCGGCAAAAGCTGGTCGGGAGCCCTGGCCGCCGGCGAATTACGCGCCCTGCAGGAGCGCCGTAGCGACGAATCCCTGCGCGGTCTCAGGGTGCTGCCATTCAGCTCCGGACATCCGGACCTGGCGGCCAGCTATCTTGCCAATAACCTGAGCTGTCTGCTGCGTCAGCGTGAAGAGGATGACCTGGTCATTTACGTCGAATCGCTGAAGTCCGACCGGCCCAGGCTGCGCACACTGCTGGGGCTTATCGGCAACAATCTCTCCCGATACCGGGAGGTGCGTGTCACGGACGCAAGGGGGGAATCGAATTTCCTGCTGCGCGGTGAAGCCCACGAGGTCCAGTCGGGTCTGTATCAGCTGTGGGTGGTATTGCGCCCGAAGAACTCGGGTGAACACCTTAGCGGTATGGACACCGCCACCTACGTCCGCTTGCTGCCGGCGGGTGGTGGCGCCGCGCCCGGACGGCGGGCAAACAAGGTCCGGGGCGGCAAACCGGCAATTGCCGGGATGGAACTGGTACGCCGGCACAACAGCACCGGCGACAGTCACAGCTGCCCGCAACGACAGCGCGGTGCATCCGGCGGCGCACAGGTCGTGGACGGTTGCCCAGTGCTGGAGCTGAGCGTAGAACGGTCTGATCAGGTCTTTGTTTTCGTACACGGGAGTAAAGACGGCATCAGCCGCCTGTCATCCGGGAGCTGCGCTGACGCCGGCGAACCCACAGCGAGAACAGCGGCGATACGCAGCTACCTGTTCCCCGCCAGGCGTTTTTCCAACTCGGACTGGCCCACCATCTACGCCATCGCTGTCAGTGGGTCAGACCTGGCACGACAGTTCACGGGACTCCTGCAGGTCTTGCCCGATGCCTGTGGCGATGCCGCGGGTATGCGCGCGGACAGCAGCGGCATGGATCAGTGGTTGAGCAAGCTCGACCGCCTGGTCGCCACCAACAGTGACCACGCGGTGTGGACAGCAAGGCGTATACCATGATCAGAGCAACAGGTTTCCTGGCGGGCGTTTGTCTGACCGTCGCGGCCCTGCTGCTGGTTCTGAACAGCCGGGAGAGCCGGCAGCCGGAAAGCGTGACACAAGCCGGCGCGGACGTCACAGCCGAGGAACTTTCGGGGGTGTATGCAGCTATTGCCGAACAAGTGGATGTTGTGCAGGCAGGCAATGAATCCGAGCGGACCCCTGCGCCTGAACCTGAACCGGCGACAGCCGATGGCGAAGCACAGAATGGCGTCGTGGAAAGGAGCGGAGACGTGGCAACGGAGGAAGCCGCAGAGGTGTCCACAGCCAGTGCAATGCAAGCGGATATTGACCAGGCGGCGAATATCCCCAGTACGATGATTTCCGCAGACCATGAACCCCGGACGGCTGACGGTGAAGCACAAGCGGGGGTCGAACAAGCCGGGCTGGACCAGGAGCACCGCCCTGTTATACAGGCGGAAGCGGAAGCCGATGAACCCGACTTGCCGGATAGCGGCGATGGCGGCACCTACCTGTTCTGGAGCCCTTTCCGCAGCGA